>CASFLA010000054.1 GCA_949295415.1 uncultured Oscillospiraceae bacterium | reverse complement strand
CCGAATCAAGAGAAAATAAAAGCTTGGTGGCGTTGTGTTCCCCTTGTATTCCACCAAACTGCTGCGTTGCAGGCAATATACTTCCTGCCGCAACCTTGTAAGTAATTGTTCTGATTGCCATTGTAAACCTCCTTTTAAAATTGTGTATTAAAAAAGCACCCTTTTAAAAGGATGCTGAAAGCTTTTCGCACTCCCGCCCGATTTTACTCGGGCGGTTTGTTCTTATTATTTTTTCATGGCATTTTTGATATAGTAATCTACCGCAGAACCGCCATTACGCTCGGTATTATACACCTTCTTATATTTGTCAAAGAAATATTCCTCAACAAGCGCCTTTTTAGTTTTGTCGCTATAAGAGTTGTATTTATCCTCAGATATCGCGCCGTTGTGCATCGCGTTGATTTCCTCATAAGTATATTGCATTCCCGCCTTTGCCTTTGCATTTGCAAACTGATAAAGGTCGTTTATAACATCAACCTTCTGCTCATCTGTTAGTTTGGAATAATAAGGACTGTTTATAAGTTCCTCAATATACTGAGCCGACATTTCGCCTTTCTTGACTGCATAATCAACATATTCATCTGCGGTAAGATGCTTGGTTGTGTTTTTGAATTTAATATACTTCGGAGCATTGTCGGGGAACACCGAAGATTCTCCCGTTTCCTTTGCAATGCGTTTAAGTTCTGCGTCAATTTCCGTGACTTCGACATCAGATAGATATCCCGGAGACAAAAAGCTTTGGAAGAAACGCTCTGCAAAATTTCCCTTTGTTTGCTTTTGGCCCCAGGCATCAACATATTCTGCCTTATATTTTGATAAGAAAGGCGTTTTCGAATATAGTGTGTTGAGTGCCGATTGAACAAACGGCGGTATCGGAGACGTTTTATCAATATAATTAGACCTTCTTGCAGGGTCTATAACATTGTTTATTTTGCCGCCGATTGTCGGTATCATCTGAGAAAAATACGAATCAACGATATTCAAAGCCACGCTCTGTATTATTTCATCTGCTTCCGAATATCGCGCGGCCGCAATAGTATCTTGAATGCCGCTAAGCATCGAGAGGTTTATAAACGGCTCAAGACCTGCACCTAACGAGTTGGTAATTGCCGAAAAGAAATTTTCATTTCCTTCAGATTGCAAGGTTTCCATAACCGAAACGCCCATAAAGAACGGCATGCAAACAGGCGCCGCCCAATCGATTGTATAGGATTTGCCTCCTATTTCAACAGAATACTCCTGCATTCCGAGCATTTTATCAAACCAATCTTCTTCATCATCGCCAAAACCGCCTTTAACGAATCCAAGCGATGAAAGCAGCATTCCTAAAGCAACAACGCCTGTTCCTGTTAAACCACCGGCAATACCGTCTATGTATTGAGATGCAGTAATTTTCCCTTTTTTTAAGTCATATGCTCCTTTGGAAAGCGTTGTAATCAGACCTATGGGACTATACTCTATTCCTCTCTTGACAATATTTATAGGTGTTTTTTTGAAAGGAAGTATTCCCTCTACCGATACATTACTGATAGTGTTTTTATTTGCGAAATTAGAAACAGCGTTCGCAAGCGCGCTCACATCTCGATATGTGGCTTTTTGCGCCTCGAGAATTGCATATTCTCTGGCCTTGGCCAAGACATCGGGAGAAACATTTTTGAGATTTATGTTTCTTGCCTGCAAATAACCGCCTAAAGCGCGTTCATAATGACCCTTAAGGAATATCGCGTCTTCTTTTTCGAGCATATCAAAATTGAATTTGCGGGCGTTTTCTAAAATCTTGTTTTTGAAAATGCGCTTATTGTCTGCGATACTGGTTTGAGGATTCATTTTTCCGCCGCCGGTTATGATATCCCTGACCTCGTCAAAATCCGATTTTGCAAAATCCTTGTATTCTTTTTTTACAATGACTGATTTTGTTCGGTTTTCCTCTTTTATAAATGCTTTTTCCAAACCTGCGGATATAGTATCCTTCAGTTTTATCGCCGGGCAGAAAACCGCATTTCCAATAACGTTTCTTACGTGAGTTGTAGGATTGAACAACATCGACATATATCTCCAAGAATTCCACTTATCAAGGAATGTCGCGGGAACCTGCTGCGCAATATCATTCATAATCGCATTATAAGAAATATCAAAATCCGCTTTTGTTTTTGATTCCGCTAACTGTTGGGCAAGACCTTCGTTGACCGTGATTATCGGAGCTTTATCGCCATGCTTCTTTTGCAAATCTTGGTTAAGTCTGTCAACCGTTTTTTGAACATAGTAAAGCTGGCCGATTCCGTCCATTCTTTTTAATAAAGAAAATGCCTGAGTTGCTTGGCCTAATCGAGTTGCCATTTCCGAAAGTTCTGCAGTAAGCCGAACAACCTTTGCTGTATCCTTGCTTTCAACTGCAAGCTTTAAAAGCATTTCCCCGACCGCAACAGAGTTAGCGCTCGGTTTTTCTTCGCCATTAGCGGCCATTTGCCACATAGACTCTGCACGGCCACTCTCAATGGCTCTTTCTGCATACTTTATATTTGCCTCGTTTGAGGTTGGAGTATAAGAAAGGTCGCCGCTCAAAATCTGCTGCTTGGTAACATTAAGCATTTCCTCGGTAAGCTCTCCGCCTTCAATAATGGTTCTGACATGACGGCGGACTTTTTTCTTTCCTTCAACACTTTGAGGCGCAGGATTGTCAAAGTTCTCATTTCCTGTAACCTCTTCGCCCTCGGGAATAGTGCCGTATTCATCCCCTGCTTTTTTATAAAGCTCGTTGATGCGAGAAATATATTGGTCGCGGTCAATTTCACCATTTTTGAACTGCTCATCCAAAGCATCCATTTCAGCGGTGTAGTCGGTATCGGTTTCGGAGGGCATTGAATATTCTTTCGAATCCTGCATAGAATAATTATTGACAGATGGCTCATTCTGTGCTACTCTGTTATTAGAAACCGAGTTTAATTCGTCCTCCGTTGAAATAATACGGTCCGGCCTTTGAGCCACTAAAGGGCGCTCGGTTTCTTTTATTTTGCCAACATTATATACTGTGTTTATTTCACCATTCTTACCAACAGAAAGTGTAATGCGGTAATATTTGCCATCACCATCCATAAAATAAGCTGTTCTGTAATTAAAACCATCAGTGGCAAATTTATGATTTTTCATATCTGGAACAGTTTTTTTGCCGCGCTTTGATACTTGGGATAATTCATCAATATGAGATTCGGCTCTCAGTTTCACGGCATATTCCTCATCAGTCATAAGACGTCTTGAACCATCTTTCTGCGTTATATAATTACGGAATTGTGCTTTTCCAGCAGTGTCCCGCGTAATAGTCAGCGCATCCCCATCAGCGCCATATACTATCACATCTTTTCCCGCTCTTATGGTTTTATTGATATAATTTGTAACTTGGTCGCCCCACTTTGACACATCATCACCATGTATAACCTGTCTGTCTGCTCGCACATATTTACGACCATCAGAAAACGTCTTAATACTATACACCTCTCCACCCTCATCGGTGGATTTTTTTATTTCTCCCGAATTTTGCTCAAATGCTTTCTGAGACTCCTTCAAAAGCGCCTCATATTTGCTCTCTAAGCGTTGCAACTCGAAGGTAATCTCTTTGTTGCCCGAAAGCTTTTCGAGTAGCCAATGAACAAAATCAAGCACAAATTGGATAACTTTCGGCTTTTGCTTGGCTTCAACGTTGTTGAGTAACGAGTCAAGCGTTTTACCGCTTTTCTGGAATAGGATATCGCCGACAAAATTGGCGATAACCTCCTTTTCGCCCTCTGCAACTCCGAGTTCTATCCCGTATTTTGAGCGTTGTTCTCTGATATCCTCGTTAAGCTTTGCAGTCATAGCGTCAATCGAGCCGTCACTAACGCCCGTTTTGCGCCTTAACCAAGCTTCAAACTCCTTGGATTTTTTAACCGCCGCAACAAAATTGTCATAAGCCGCCTTGTTTGTTTCCGCGAAGTGTGTAAGTTCGTGTTTGAATACAAACCCTAACGGATTATGCTTAACCTTTTGAGAAGTGTTTATATAAATTTTTCCTGTTGCTTTGTCATAATAACCGTCAGGACTGAAGAACTTGCGGTTCCCGTTTTTGTCCTTACGCCAACGGTCAAGGTTCTTAAATTCAACCTCTCTGCCCAACGCTTTACCGATTGCTTTTATCTGCCTCTGCTCATCTGTAAGACGTTCAAGACCGCGGTCTGCATAAGCAGTATCGAGGAAAACATCCGATTCAGGTGCCGCCGCCGACATATCGGGAAGAACCGATTCAGAATCATTATCCGACTCGATTTCAGGCATAAAAGAAGCAGACTCATCTGAGTCCGCCTCACTTAC
>CASFLA010000053.1 GCA_949295415.1 uncultured Oscillospiraceae bacterium | reverse complement strand
ATGAATTAAAGAAATATATTCATTACTACAACAACGAAAGAATTTCCTTAAAACTAAAAGGAATGAGCCCGGTGCAATACCGAACTCATTCACAAGCAATTTAATATTTAATTTTTGTCTAAACTTTGGGGTTCACTTCAGCTTCGATGCGGTTTTAATTTTCCTTTTAAAATAAAAGCTCAGATGTTTTTCATCTGAGCTTTTTATATTATTTATTTGCAACTAAATCTGCCATATCATAAAGACCTGCGGCTTTATCTTTTAAGAAAAGCGCGGCATTGATAGCACCAACAGCAAAAACGGCTTTAGAATATGCAGAATGAGAAAGGGTTATAACCTCGTCCTCTCCTGCGAAGATAACATCGTGCTCGCCAACAATGTTTCCGCCGCGAATGGAAGAAAAACCAATTTCGTTTTTATCTCTCTTTTTTCTTTCGGTATGGCGGTCATAAACAAATTCATATTTTCCGCCGTTTTCCTCATTTATAGCGTTGCCAAGCATAATTGCAGTTCCGCTTGGAGCATCAATTTTCTGGTTATGGTGCTTTTCAACAATTTCAATATCAAAGCCATCACCTAAAACCTTGGAAGCGGTTTTGGCAAGAGAAGCCAAAAGGTTAACGCCGAGCGACATATTGAATGTAAAGAAAATAGGAGCAAGCTTTGCGGCTTCCTTGATATTAAGAATATCAGCATCAGAAAGGCCGGTTGTTGCAATAACAGCAGGGATTCTGTTGCTTACTGAATATTCAAGAATATCGGGTAGGGAAGAGGGATGAGAAAAATCGATTATAACATCCGCAGCTTTTACATCGCCAATCCTCTTAAAAACAGGAAAATCGAAAGCACCGCCGTTAATATCAACGCCTGCAACAATTCTGCAGTCATCTCTTTGTGATACACATTCGGCAATTTTTCTGCCCATTTTCCCGCCGCAGCCGACAAGAATAATATTTGTCATTTTTTCACTTCCGATAAGTTTTATTTTACTAAACCGTGCTTTTTAAGCTCTTCTCTTAAAGCGGCTCTTGCTGATTCAGTCATAGGAGCGAGTGGCATTCTTAACGGACCCATTCCGAGTCCCATCATATTCATAGCCTCTTTAACAGGAATGGGGTTAACATCGCTGAATAAAGCATTTATAAGGCTAACATACTTAAGCTGCATATCGCGGGCTTTGTCGATATTGCCTTTTAAAAATTCAGCGCAAATATTATGGGTTTCTCTCGGGAGAATGTTTGAAAGCACCGAGATAACACCGATACCGCCGAGCGACATAATAGGAACGATTTCATCATCGTTGCCTGAATAGAGGTCTAGCTCGCCTTGGCAAAGACTCATAGTCTTTGCAATAGAGGAAATATCACCATTTGCTTCCTTTACAGCAACGATGTTTTCATGCTTTGCAAGCTCTTTATAGGTTTCGGGTTTTATGGCAGTGCCTGTTCTGCTCGGAACATTATAAAGAATAATCGGTGTCTTAACGCGGTCTGCAACGTAGAAATAATGGTTTATAAGACCGTTTTGTGAAGTTTTATTGTAATAGGGAGTAACCATAAGTAAGCCGTCAACGCCTAAGGACTCAGCATGCTGAGAAAGCTGAGCGGCATACATTGTATCATTACTGCCTGTTCCTGCGATAATCGGAACGCGACCGTTAGCGGTGGTAACTGCCTCTTCTAAAACCTTGAGATGCTCATCGTTATCAAGAGTTGCAGATTCACCTGTTGTTCCACAGATAACAAGAGCATCAACGCCGCCCTCAATCTGCTCTTCAACAAGACTTCTTAAACGAGGATAGTTTACTGAGCAATCATCGTTAAAAGGTGTTACGAGTGCAGTTGCGCAACCTGTAAAAATTCTCTTTTTCATAAGATACGCTCCTTAAAAAATCAATCAAAATAACCTTTTGCTGCGAGAAGCTCCGCAAGAAGAACACCGCCGCCTGCTGCGCCTCTGAGAGTATTATGCGAAAGGCAAACAAATTTATAGTCGAACTGAGTATCTTCTCTTAAGCGGCCAATTGAAACTGCCATACCGCCCTCTAAATCACGCTGTAACTTAGTTTGAGGGAGATTATCCTCAGTAAAGTAATGCAAGAACTGCTTGGGTGCGCTGGGAAGCTCTAACTTCTGAGCCGCACCGCTAAAGGTAGCCCAATGCTCTAAAATCTGCTCCTTAGTGGGCTTATTTTTAAAGCGAACAAAAACGGCAGCCATATGACCATCAGAAACGGGAACGCGTAAGCATTGAGCGGTAAAATGAGGCTTAGAAGCGCTTACAATCTTATCGCCCTCGATTTTACCCCAAATCTTTAAAGGCTCAACCTCGCTCTTTTCTTCCTCGCCGCCGATATAGGGGATAACGTTATCAACTATCTCGGGGAAGGTCTCAAAGGTTTTACCTGCACCCGAAATTGCCTGATAGGTGCAGACAAGAGCATCCTCAACGCCAAAATCTGCATCGAGAGGATAAAGGGCAGGAACATAGCTCTGCAATGAGCAGTTGGATTTAACGGCGATAAAGCCGCGCTTAGTTCCCAAACGCTTTCTCTGAGCTTCTATAATTTCAATGTGGTCATCATTGATTTCAGGAATAACCATCGGAACATCGGGAGTATGGCGGTGAGCGCTGTTATTAGAAATAACGGGGCACTCCATTTTGGCATACTTTTCTTCCAACGCCTTGATTTCATCCTTTTTCATATTAACTGCGCAGAAAACGAAATCAACCATAGAAGCAATCTTCTCGATATCACTTTCAGCGTCCATAATAATCATATCAGCCATTTTAGAGGGCATAGCGGTTTTCATAGCCCAACGGGAGCCAACAGCTTCTTTATATGTTTTGCCTGCAGAACGGCTGCTTGCTGCAAGAGCAGTAACAGTAAACCAGGGATGGTTTTCAAGCAATGTTGTAAAGCGCTGACCTACCATACCGGTTGCGCCTATAATTCCTACTTTGTAAGTTTTCATAAAATCACCTTTTGCTATGTATTGAAGAAAAATGTTGAATATTTCTAAGATTTGAAATATAATAACACTTAACCTAGTATAATTCATTATTAAATTATACAATTATGTTATTTGTTTGTCAAACATATTTTATGTTTAAAACCATATATTCGTTACTTGCAGGAGTTAAAAATGAAAAAAAGCGATTTTTATTATGATTTACCCGAAAATTTAATAGCGCAAACGCCCGTAGAACCGCGAACCTCGTCAAGATTGTTGTATTTGAATAGGCAAGATGGCAGTTTAAAAGACGGCCGTTTTTACGACCTTATTGACTACCTTAATAAGGGCGATTGCCTGATTATGAATGATACAAGGGTTATTCCTGCAAGAATATTCGGAACAAGAACTGATACAGGCTCGGTGGTTGAGTTCGTTTTATTAAAGCAGAGGTCTAACGATGAATGGGAATGCTTAGCGGGTCCCGGTAAAAAAGCAAAGCCCGGCAAGGTTTTTAAATTCAGCGAGGAGTTATCCTGTGAGGTTATTGATATTGCCGATGAGGGTAATAGAATTGTTAAATTTATATATGATGGCGTGTTCTTTGATATACTTGATAGAGTTGGCCAGATGCCGCTTCCTCCTTATATAACCGAAAAATTAGAGGATAAAGAGCGCTATCAGACCGTTTATTCAAAAGAGCCGGGCTCTGCCGCCGCACCAACTGCCGGCTTGCATTTTACTAAGGAGTATATGGAGAAAATAAAAGCCAAGGGTGTGAATATCGGTTTTGTCACCTTAAATGTCGGACTCGGCACATTCAGACCTGTTAAGGTTGAAGATATTAAGGACCACCATATGCACTCTGAGCATTATTATATTACGCAGGAAACTGCAGACCTTATAAATAGAACCAAAAAAGAGGGCGGCAGGGTAATATGCGTTGGAACGACCTCCTGCAGAACGCTCGAAAGTGCTGCTAATAAGGGCGAAATTAAGGAATGCAGTGATGATACCGAGATATTTATTTTTCCGGGGTATAAATTCAAGTGTATGGACGGGCTTATAACTAATTTCCACCTGCCTGAAAGCACTTTGATTATGCTTGTAAGCGCCTTTGCAGGCTATGACGAAACAATGAACGCTTACCGCCATGCTGTAGATGAAAAATATAGATTTTTCTCGTTTGGCGATGCGATGCTCATCCTATAAAGGATGAGCAGGTAAGAAGTAAAAAGTAATAGTGAAGAGGTAAGGAGTCGGATTCGCCGACGAATTATAAAAACTCCTTTTCACATATCCCGTAAACATCGATTGTGCGATGCTGATTTTATGAAGTTAAAAACTGAAAGGATAGTTTATGTTTAAGGTTATTAAAAAAGAGGGAAGTGCCCGCAGAGGTGAATTTACAACCGTTCACGGAACTGTGCAGACCCCTGCTTTTATGAATGTTGCGACCTGCGCTGCTATAAAAGGCGGTGTTTCGGCGTTTGATATGTCAGAGGATTTAAGAACTCAGGTTATGCTTTGCAACACCTATCATCTGCACTTGAGACCGGGTGATGATCTTGTTAAAAAATTGGGCGGACTTCATAAGTTTACAGGTTGGGATAAGCCGATTTTAACTGATAGTGGCGGATTTCAGGTTTTTTCATTGTCCTCGCTTCGCAAAATTACCGAGGAGGGCGTAACCTTCCAATCACATATTGACGGTAAAAAAATTTTTATGGGCCCCGAGGAGAGTATGACTATTCAGTCAAACTTAGGCTCAACCATTGCTATGGCATTTGATGAATGCGTTGAAAACCCTGCAACATATGATTATTCAGCGAAATCGTGCGCAAGAACAACAAGATGGCTTAAGCGTTGCAAGGCAAAAATGGCCGAGCTTAACTCAAAAGACGGAACAATTAACCCTAATCAGTTGCTTTTTGGCATAAATCAGGGTTGCACCTTTGATGATTTAAGAGCAAATCATATGAAGGAAATAGCCGAGCTTGATTTAGACGGATATGCTATTGGCGGTCTGGCCGTTGGCGAGCCTGCCGAGGTTATGTATCATATAATCGAGGTTGTAGAGCCGCTTATGCCTATAGAAAAGCCGAGGTATTTAATGGGTGTTGGCACACCTGCAAATATTTTGGAGGCAGTAAGTCGCGGTGTTGACCTTTTTGACTGCGTTATGCCTAGCCGGAATGCAAGGCACGGCCACCTCTTTACCTGGGATGGCATTATAAATATCAATAACGAGAAATATAAGGATGACCTTGACCCTATTGATACGGCCTGCAACTGCCCGACCTGCAAAAAGCATTCAAGAGCTTATGTCCGCCATCTTATAAAAGCCGGGGAAATGCTTGGCCAGCGCCTTGCAGTTCAGCACAACTTGTATTTTTATAACACTTTAATGGAAAAAATCAGAGAAAATTTTGATAATGGAACGTTCGAGCAGTTTAAAAATGAAAATATTTTTAAATTAAGCAGCAGAATCTAAATTTTACTTGCAATAAATAAAAAGATAATGTAAACTAAACTTATATAGATTTTGGAGGTTAAAATAATATGAAAATCGATATGCTATTATATTATCTTATCATCTTTGCTGTGTTCGGCGGAATTATTTTCTTTATGAACCGTTCGCAGAAGAAGAAACAGAAAAAGGAAGAGGAAGCAAGAGAGGCAGTTCAGGTTGGTGATGAGATTATCACTATCGGCGGAATTGTTGCCAGAGTTGTTTCTATTAAGGATGATTTCTTTATCATCGAATCTCCTGCTGACCATTCTAAAATGAAGGTTAAAAAGTGGGCTCTTTCATCGGTTGTAACCGTTCATGAGGAACCGAAAATAAATTAAGTAATACTTTTGACTGCCGTCCCGTATTATTTTATGGGACGGTGTTTTTTATGAAATTTTTCCATGAAAACGGCAATGACAGTTTTTTTAAAAGCCTTTTGTTTGGAGTAGTAATCGCGTATGCGGCAATGTCTGCTTTAGTGGTTATAGGCGCGCTTGTTATGACATTTTCAGATGTTTCTGTAACAACGATATCGGTTATAGCAACTGCGGCAATTTCAGTAGCGGCGTTGCTCGGTGGCTTTATGGCAGCAAAAAGAAAAGGCTCATCACCCTTGCCTATAGGACTTGCAACAGGCTTTGTATTTTATCTAACTGTTGCTATAGTGGCCGCAATTGTAACAAAGGGTAGCTTTTCATCGCTATTTATTTTGAGAATGGCTCTTTGTGTTGTTTTAGCAGGGGTTGGCGCGGTTTTAGAAACCTTTAAAAAAACAAAAAACAGCTATATTTAATAATAAAAAAATAGAAAAATATGTGTTGACAAACATAACATTTATGATATAATGTTTAAGTGCCAAAAGCGCAGATGTGGGCCTTTAGCTCAGTTGGTTAGAGCCCCCGGCTCATAACCGGTAGGTCCCGGGTTCGAGTCCCTGAAGGCCCACCACATTTTTATTGCTTTTGTCAATCGGGGGAGGGACAACCTCCTTTAATAGTTTAATATTCATAGGGGTATAGCTCAGTTGGTAGAGCAGCGGTCTCCAAAACCGCGTGCCGAGGGTTCGAATCCTTCTGCCCCTGCCAAAGACATAGCCTCCGCTTTTGCGGAGGCTATGTCTTTTTGTATGAGTAGGCATCTTGAACCCTCGCTCTCTTATTGTAACAAAAATAAGCATAGCTGACTATACCGTTTTGCTCAGTATAGTGCTATGCTTATATTGCACCAATGAAAAGGGCTGAGTCATTCGCTTTCTGAAAAGCTTTTAACTCAGCCCCATTTTGATATGGACAGTTATATGTGTCTTACAAGAGCATTAAAGCATGACTGCTTTACCTGTGTAAATGCTTTCATAGACGGCGTTCATAGCCTTGATAGTATTCTTGTGCCATCCAAGATTTATCTTCGGCAATCTCTTTTGGTCGATATTATCAACGAATTCATCAATAAGTCCTACCCACTCGTCAAAATACGTATACTGGACGGTATATTTATTTTCGGGAGAGCCGTTGTGATAAGTGTTTGGTCCAAAGCAGTCAACAAGCATACTGCCTTCGCTTCCGTGGACAACAAGGTTTACTTCCATTCTCTTGGGGAAGATCTCCCAACCCGGACCCGGAACTTTGAGTTTGTTTTCTGCTCTTGACCAGCTTGGGTCGAGAGAGAAGATAACTCCGTTCTTCATTCTTCCAACGACCGCGAGCATATCTTCTTCCTCAATATCGTGACGCATGTTCGGAGCTACCTTTGCAAATATTACGTCGAATTCGCTCTCGGTAACCTCTCTGATAAGATCAAAAATATGAGGATGGTCGCAAAGCGCGCCGCCACGGAACTTCTCGTGTCCTTCTTTTATAGGAACACGTTTGCCGTAGCTCTTCTCGGGAACTCCCTGCCACGGGAATGCCCATACGGGAGAAAGTGTAATATTCGTCGCATTAAATGCATCTGTCTCTCCGACAGCCTTGTTTTTCAGAAGTTCCTTCATACGCATAACAACGGGGTTGTAGTGAAGCTCAAGCTCGATCTGGAAAGTGATGCCGCTTTCCTTGACGAGTTTTTCCATTTCTGCATATTCTTCCATATCAAATGAGGGGATCTTCATAGAAAGAACGTTTATTTTTCTCTCAGCGCAAAGACGGACTTGACGGAGATGCTCACTGTTCTCACTTGCAAGAACAACAGCTTCTATCTCGGGATGAGCATCAAGCATAGCCTCGTCGGAGTCGTAGCAGGGAATGCCCTGAACGCTGTTAAGAAATATTTCCTTAACCTCTTCATTGGCAGTGGAAACTGCTATCCATTCAAGCTTGGGGTTGTTCTTCAAAACATCGTAATACTTTCTTGTATGACCGTGGGTCATACTCATCATTGCTATCTTAAGTTTTTTCATGATCATTCACCTACCTTAACGTTTTCAAGAGTAGCGAGAGAACTCTTTGCTGCTTCAACTACTCTCTCGATATGCGCGTACTTTTCTCTTGCGACAGTTCTGAGCGCCTCATCCTTAGCCAAAGCAAATGCGTTTCTGATCGTATTGATCTCGATCTCAGAATAGCCGTAAAGCTCCGCATCGGTGTCACAGTAAACAGTATCGTTCTTACCGAATACGTAAACAGAGCTTTGAGGTACTTGTGTGTCAACAACTCGGTCACAGGCAACGCCGTTGTCTGTGATGATCTCATGCTTGTCTATATCGGAAGCATTGTCCTCAAGCGTAGCGCCAAGCTCAATAGTGCATACGCAACCATTTTTAGTCTCGGCAATACAGTTCATTGTGTTATTTCCGGCAATAGCGAATATTTCCGTTACACTTGAATCAACTGTAAATTCAAGTATGCCTATCTCACGAGAGAGCAGATCAAAGAGATCCGTTCCTTTTTTTGAAGTATGACCAATCCTGTAAGTACACATATTTCCGACTCTGCCAAGAGCTACGAGATTGCGAAGCTCTATGAATCGTCTCTCGGATTCCCAAGGCAAAACGGGAGTCTGCGTTCCGTCAACAGTTACGGTCTTTCCGTCGTCGGACAAAACCGCGTTCGCCGCAACGGAGTATTTTTTCAATAATAAATTTAATCCTTTTTGCATTACCTTTTCTCCTTATAGCATTTTAATTCTCGGACTGTATTTTTCAAGATACGCCGCATTCTTTTCATCTCCGCCCGGGGTATTTGCGCTTGACCAGCAGGGCGCTTTGATACCGCGACGCTGACATTCCTTTACGCACTCGATCTCAAGCATATGCGCTATGTAAAAATCAACTATGTTAGACACGGGCGCTATGGGAGTTTCAAAGCCCTCCACCTCAATTACCGCGTCTCCTACGGGATTAAAATCGTCGATACACACGTCGGCGTAATCGAACAGATTTGTCTTGTTCGGATGGCGAATAAAATGATCCGCGGGCATTTCGTTCTGCCAATAGCTTGACGATACCGCAACTATCTTCGCCCCAGCCTTTTTGGCTTCCATAACGGCATCTATTGTGGCAGGATTTATACCGATATTGTGGAACACGATAAGCAGATCGTCCTTCTGAAGCTTATAGTACTTCATAATTGCAGAGCCATAGTTTACTGTTCTTTCAAGCTCCAGATATTTCAGAGCCTGATTAAATACCGTCAGACCGTTTTCCACAATAGGATTTATATTGGCAAGACCACCCGCTCTGAAGAACATCTCTCCCATACAAAGAGTGGTATGTCCGCCGCCGCCGTATACGTTGATAAGACGGTCTGCCTCAATTGCGTCCGCCATAAGACTTGCCGCTTTTTTTATGTTTTCGCTTTGTGTTTCGTTGATCTTTTCTAAGTTTTCAACGATTTTGTTAAAATAATTTCTATCCATTTTTATTCTCCGTAAATTCATCAATTTCCCGTTTTGTCGGAATACTGTGTAAAATGTATCTTCTTCCCACCTTAATAGCAGCTGCAATATTAGCCTTTTGACAAGCGGTTCTAATATCCGCTCCGCCTGCCAGACAAGCCGCCAACACTCCGTTGAAGGTATCGCCTGCACCCGTGGTGTCTATAACACTCTCTACGCGCTCCGAAGGAACGGTCAGACCGTTTTGCCTGATAACGCACCCTTTCTCCCCCAACGTAACTATGACGTTTTCGTACTCATCCAAGCCGTCGGTTTCATACTCGTTAGGAGTAAATAGGTCAATTTTATCAAGAAAATTTTTATCGTATGAACAGGCTGGCGCGGGATTCAGGATCACCATAACACCGTTTTCTTTCGCAATATCAACGGCGCGGCGGTTGATCGAAGGAGGTATCTCATTATTGATGAGAAGTATATCCGCATCTTTTATTTCGTCTTCAAAGCAATCAATATCACTCTCTGTAAGTGACGCACCTCGGTAAACGCACACACGGTTATCTCCTGCCTTGTCTGTTGTTATTACAGCATACGGACTTCTTTGAGATTTACCCACAAAAAACGCTTTTACTCCGCACTGCTCGGCAATTTCCGTAAACGCTTTCACATCCTCACAGTATGCTGCCGCAAGAAAGGAAACTTCCGCGCCATATTTTGCCGCCGCAACCGCCTGATTAAAGCCCTTGCCGCCAAGCTCACTGTAAAAGCTATCAGCGACTGTCGTTTCACCCGTTATGCCAAAGTCGTCAACCGATAAGAACACCGATTCTCCCGCAATTCCGAGGATCGCGATCTTACTCATAGATGCTTCACCCTTCCCAAATACAGATCTTCAAGCACAATGTTGTGCTCGCGACCGCCATCAACGTTTCCGCTAAGGTATATTGGAGGAACAACGCCGTCCTCTAGGGCATATTTTGCTCCGTTTATGAGGCAGGAATTGAGTATAAAGCAAAATGCCGCGGTGGAAAGACCGCCCATCTTAGCGTCTCCGACATCAATACAGGCGTCTCCATACGGGACTTTGCAGTCAACCGCTATATCAACGTGCTCGTGAAGTCTGCCTCCGCGGTTAAAATACGACGAGGATGACACACCTACGCTTTTCACTCCGGCCTCGCGCGCCGCATCTCCCAGTTCAATGGGAACTTGATTTTTTCCCGATGCGGAAAAGATAAAGATCATATCCTTTTCAGTTGGAACGTATCTTCTGAAGACTTCGTGTGCAATACCCGACATCTTTTCCATTCTACTCGATTTTGCCGCCCCGTTATGAAGCATAAGGTCAGTATCGAGCATAGGGGAAACATTTGCGAGACCGCCCGCGCGGTAAAATGCATCGAGTCCGGGTAGATGTGAGTGTCCGCAACCGAATACGAAGATCAAACCGTCGTGCTTTATTGTTTCGGCAACGAGTCTGGAAGCAATTTCTATTTTTTCGCTTTCCTCGTTTTCGATACGGTATAAAATATCGGTTATCTTATTTAAATACTCCGACATAAACATTCTCCATTATGACAATAACCATCTGTAAACTTCAGGATCGGAGTAAGTCCTATCCCAACAATTGTGCGCCACATCTTTATAAACGGTCAGCTTTGCGCTGCCGCCACTTCGATTAACCGCATCAACCATCTTGCGACTTTCCTCACAAAATACATCCGGATC
>CASFLA010000052.1 GCA_949295415.1 uncultured Oscillospiraceae bacterium | reverse complement strand
CGTCGTTAAAAACAGTCCACCGGACTGTTTTCTTAACACTCCTCACCCTCTCAGGGTTCGAATCCCCGAGGTTAGTTTTATGATAATAAAAAAAATCCAAATCCTTTTATGACTTGGATTTTTTGGTGATCCATCGGGGATTCGAACCCCGGACACCTTGATTAAAAGTCAAGTGCTCTGCCAACTGAGCTAATGAATCGTATCAAATTGCGACCTCAATATTATATCAATCGAATTTCCGTTTGTCAATAAGAAAATACAATAATTTCTAATTTTCATAAATATTATCAACAAACACCGACCGAATTATTTCGGTCGGTGTTATTATTTTTATTACTGCAACACTTTTGAGAGGAAATCCTTAAGCCTTGGGTTCTTAGGATTGGAGAAAAACTCCTCAGGGGCTGCCTGCTCCATAATAACGCCCTCATCAATAAAGACAATATTTGTGCCAACCTCTTTTGCGAAGCCCATTTCATGAGTAACAACAACCATTGTCATTCCCTCTTTTGCAAGCTCCTTCATAACCTCAAGAACCTCGCCTACCATTTCCGGATCAAGAGCACTTGTCGGTTCATCAAAAAGCAGAACCTCAGGGTCCATACAAAGAGCACGAACGATTGCAACACGCTGCTTCTGACCGCCCGAGAGCTTTGAAGGATATTCGTTTGCCTTATCCTGCAAATCAACCTTGCCGAGCAAGTCCATAGCCTTTTTCTCTGCAGTTTCCTCAATTTCCTTTGCAGTTCTTATATCTTCCTCATTATAATGCCTTTTGAAGAATTTCTTGAATTTTGCTATTTTAGCCTTTTTCTTTGCAATATAAACAGGTGCCAAGGTCATATTCTCGAGCACGGTTTTGTTGTTGAAAAGATTAAAATGCTGGAACACCATGCCGATTTTCTGACGGTGGAGGTTTATATCAACACTCATATCCGCCAAATCAACATCATGGAAGAATACGTTTCCTGATGTTGGGTCCTCCATACAGTTGAGGCAACGCAAAAGTGTGCTCTTACCTGAGCCCGAGGGGCCGAGGATAACTACTATCTCGCCCTTTTTAATGGAAAGGTTAACACCCTTTAAAACCTCTAAGTCACCGAAGTTTTTCTTCAAATTACATACTTCTATCACTTTTTCTCAGGCTCCTTTCCATCAATTTAATAAGCATACTGATAATAAGAACAAGAACAATATAAATGATTGCCATTACAATATAAGGAACCATAAACTCATATGTATTTGTTCCAATGTTGTTAAAAGCTTTATAAAGGTCAACCGCGCCGATAAAGCTAACAATTGAGGTTTCTTTAATAAGGGTTATAAATTCATTACCCATTGTCGGCAATATGTTTTTAACAGCCTGCGGAATAACAATCTTGGTCATCGAAACGGAAAATCCAAGTCCTAAAGAACGGCCGCCCTCCATCTGACCGGGGTCAACCGACAAAATGCCGCCACGCATAATCTCAGAAATATATGCACCGCTATTCAAGCCAAACACAATAACTGCAACAACAACGGATGACAGATTTATATTAAGCAGAGGCAGTAAAACATAATAAAGCAAAAGCAACTGAACAACCAACGGAGAACCGCGGAAAAACGAAACATAAACACTGCAGAAGCCATCAAGAATTCTTGGCAGTCTTTTATATTTCGGCATAACGCGGATAGCCGCAATAATTGTGCCGATTACTGAGCCTATCAAAAGACCCAGAACCGCAATAATAAGAGTGTTTTTTAAACCCTCAAGCATAACCTTATAGCCGTCATACTCGATAAAATATTTATAAAACACCTCTATTTTTTTCTCAATATTTCCCATAATTTATATCCTTTAAAAACAACAAATGCCTCACCGTTTTCGGTGAGGTATCTGTCAATATAAGTTAATTTCAGCGAAGTTCGTTAATAGACTCGGTAATGAACTTTGCAGGTGCCGAGTCGATAATAACATAATCGATATTACCGTTAAGCATATCCTGAACTGCCAAAGAACCATTCTTATAACCAACGGTGGTTACAGGGAATCCATCAAAGCCCCAATCAGCATCACCCTCTGAATAGAACTGACCGGTAGTTCCGTTCTGAACGCCAATCTTCTTGGTTTTATCTAAGCCCTTGAGAATTGCTTCAACATCAGCTGCAGTTTTGCAATCCTTGAAGGTTTCATCATTGCTCTTAACAATAATCTTCTGAGAAGCGGTGTAGTAAGACTCAGTAAAGGTTACATGCTCCTCGCGGTCAGGCTTAACGGTAAGACCTGCCATTGCGATATCGCACTTATGCTGACCAACAGAAAGGCAAACAGAATCGAAATCCATATCATCGATTACGAGTTCCCAACCGAGATAATCTGCAAAAGCAGCAGCGATTTCAATATCAATACCGAGAAACTTATCGCCCTGAGTATATTCGAACGGCTCAAAATGAGCATTGGTAGCAACAACGAGCTGGTCCTTAGAATCATCCCTAACTGCAGAAGCTACAGGTGTAGGAGTTCCATCACCAAAATACTTATCGCAGATAGCTGCATAGGTTCCATCTTCTTTAATCTGCTTGATGAATGCGTTTGCTTTAGCAAGAAGCTCGGGCTGATTCTTATCAACGCCGAATGCATACTCTTCATCGGTAAGATTGATTTCAATAACCTTAGCAGTAACGGTATCTTCCTTTTTGCCGCAACCAACCAATGCGCAGATTGCAAATAACATTGCAACTGCAAGAACTAATGATAATACTTTTTTCATTTTTATCTCCTCCAAAATAATTTTTTTGTTTATGAATGAATTATAGCACCCGATGAATAAAAATGCAAGTCTTTTTTAAAATTTTGAATAAATTTTCTATATTTTTGCAATTTTGATATTTAAAATGTCAATATTTTCATTAAATTAGGTTATTTTGCTGAATAAACTTAATTAAATTCTCAGCAATTTTAATCTGGCCCATAGGATTTGGGTGAGTCATATCGGCGGTAACATTGCTTTCGCTCTCTAAAAGACAGCGGCCGTTTACATACATAGCACCCTCATAACCTGCTGCCTCTACCGCCTTTTTAACAAGTGCTCTGCAATCCTCTTTTTTATCATTGAGAATAAGGTTGTCTATAATGATGAGCTTCTTCCCTGTTTTTTCTCTATATACATTTATAAGGTATTTTATTCTTTCTGTCAGTTCCTCATCGGGTATAGCACCATAGATATTTGTTGCAACCTCACAGACCGCAAAATCACAATCGTTTCTTTCTGCGATATAGTCAGCCATAGCGTTGCTGCAATGGCAGGTTCCCGGGAAGCCCTTATTAAAAACATCAACCTTAAAATGCCCTGCAACTATATTGACGAAGCTGAGGCTCGGCATACAACCCAAAGAACCGTGGGTTATACTTGAACCATAGAAGAGTATCTTCTTCTGCGGTTTTTCGGAATCAAGCGGCGGTCTAACATTGCCTTCTAGACCTACAAACTCAACATCGGCAGAGCCAAGCAGGACTCTTATGACTCTGTAATCAAAGGTGTGCCTCTCTTTTTTTGATTTTTCTGCCACTTTCTCCTCGAGCTTTACCTTATCGATTACAATCTCGTTAAGTCCGTCATTCAGGTTAACGGGGTCATACCAAATCCAACCCGAATGAATGCCGCCATAAAAAAGCTGGCACGGTAAAAAGCGATTCTTATTTTGTCCGTTAACAAAAAGCTTTAAAACCGCCTTATCACAGTTCATACAAAAACGAATTTCAACACCCGTTGTATGATGCGAAGCAACATCTCTTGCCCTTGGGTTTAATTGTTCTCTTGTATCTTTAGGCACGCGATACATTACATATCCGTGTTCCCCTTTTTCAACATAATCAACATTATGCAGTTCAACATTATTAAAAATCATAGTTGCACTTCCAAAAATTCTTTACTAAAAAATGTTTGCGATAGCCTCATAAACATTGCGGACACCGATAATTTTCATCGAAGGATAATCCTGCTTTAAATCTTTCAACGATGAACGCGGCACAATGCATTTTGTAAAGCCAAGACGAGCCGCCTCACTTATTCTCGCACCAATTCTCGATACTGCTCTGACCTCGCCAGACAAACCAACCTCTCCTATTGCAACAACATCATCAGGCATCGGCTTATCGGTTATACCCGAGACGAGCGCCAAGGCAACCGGCAGATCTGCCGCGGGCTCAAAAAGCTTTAAGCCGCCAACAATATTTAGATATGTATCCATAGCGGAAAATCTATAGCCGAGTCTTTTCTCCAGAACGGCAAGAATAAGATTCATTCGGTTAAAATCAAAGCCTGTTGCCATTCTTCTTGCGTTGCCGTAGCCGCTGGCGGCCACAAGACTCTGAACCTCTGCAAGAACAGGTCTTGAGCCCTCCATAACGCAGGCAATGCAATTCCCTGCAACATTACAATTTCGCTCGGATAAAAGCGCTTTTGAAGGGTTAGCAACCTCTGTAAGACCGTCATCCCCCATTTCAAAAACGCCAATTTCATTGGTTGAACCATAGCGGTTTTTAACAGCTCTTAAAATTCTATAAGCATAGTTGCGCTCGCCTTCAAAATAAAGCACCGCGTCAACAATGTGCTCCATAACCTTTGGACCTGCAATAGCACCGTCCTTATTAACATGACCAACAATAATAACGGGAATATCAAGCGCCTTACCTGCTCTTAACAGCGCATTTGTGCATTCCCTGACCTGAGTAACACTACCCGCAGAGGACTGCACCTCACTATGATTCATAGTCTGTATAGAATCAACCATACAAATATCAGGTTTTTCGGTTTTAATATATTCGCAAACCGTTTCAACATCGGTTTCGGTCATTATATAAAGACTATCACTATTTACACACAAACGCTCGGCGCGAAGCTTCAACTGCTTAGCCGATTCCTCTCCCGATACATACAAAACCTTTTTATCCTTACAAAGAGTGCCACAAGCTTGCATAAGCAGGGTTGATTTACCGATACCGGGATCTCCCGAAAGCAGAACGACGCTACCCTTTACAAGACCTCCGCCAAGCACTCTGTCAAGTTCTCCGATGCCTGTATAATACCGAAGCTCATCGATTTTATCAATATTTGTTACCGGCAAAACCTTAAGTGAACCAATCGGCTTTGACAAAGGGTTTGCCGAGGCTTTGCTGATCTTGGTTATTTCCTCATTCATTGTGTTCCATTCGCGGCATGACGGGCATTGACCCGACCACTTCGGAGAAGAATAGCCGCACTCACTGCAGATAAATGCCGTTTTAACCTTTGAAGCCATTATTTTCCACTTCCGTTTTTATAAATTCCTCGTAGCCTTTAGCAATTGCCGAGGCTAAGCTTTTTCTGTAATCCTCGGATTTAAGATTGCTTAAATCATTTGGATTACTCAAAAATCCGCATTCAACTATAACCGCAGGAACTGTTGCATTGCGAAGCAGATAAACGTTCTTATCTGTCGGCTTAATAACGCGCTTATTGGTTTGTTGCAGATTTGTTTTTATAGAGCTTTGTATAAATCCTGCAAGCTGCTCAGAACCCTCTACCGCCGCATAAAATACCTGTGCACCATTTGGTTGGCTGGTAGAATACTTATTCATATGAATACTGATAAAAGCCGAGTTTTTATATTTGCTCATCAAAGAGAGCCTATTTTTTATATCCTTTTGCTTGTTAAACTTGGAATCATCAAGAGTATCGGTTGAAACATCTTCGGTTCTTGTCACAACGGTTTTATAGCCCAAGGCTTTGAGCTCTTCGTCAAGGCAAAGAGCAACCGCAAGATTCAAATCCTTTTCAATAGTTCCATCGCTCGCCACCGCGCCGCCGTCAGCACCGCCGTGGCCCGCATCTATTATAATAATGCGTTCGTTTTTTGCCGTTGTTGATACATTTTTTAAATCAGCGGTTCCACCAAGCGTTGAAAAAATCAATAGAACTGAAATCAAAACAGCTAAAAAGCCTATCATCCAATATTTCAAAACTATCCCACCTTCGATAATATATATCGAAAATGGCTCAGAAATATTATCAAACTACTAACTGATAAGCGATTCTCGGATCTCCATTTTCCAAATAAATAATGCCGCATCTTTTAAAGCCCAATTTTGAAAGCGCGGTTTGCATAACCTTGTTATCTTCGTGAGTATCTATTCGGATATTTGAAACCTTGAGTTTTGCAAACTCAACCGCCGACTTTAAGACGCCTTTGGCTCTGCCCATAGACGCTATTCTATGAATAACGCCGTTAGGCTCATCTTTTAGGCTATAAATATATAGTAAAGCACGAGTATTCCTCTGAAAATGAAGTAACACTCGTTCTTTGTCTCTCATATTTGCAGTGTGGAATGCAATTCCAACGATATATCTTTATTAAACTTTATTGTAATTTCAGTATGGGGGATAAGCGTCGTGCCAAAGTCAATGCCAGTCCGAGTTTAATTAGGTCAGGAATGATAAACGGTATTACGCACCAAGCAAGCACCATCGCAAGGCCTACGGCTCCATTTGCCTGAACGTAGACAATCATAAACCACACGGTTCCAAAAGAGTAACACAGCGCTAAGCCAATAACCATAGCGAGGATTTCTACCCACAGTTTTTTCCCTAAGAAATGGACAATCAGCCAGTAGACCAGCCCCATTAAAATAAAACCAACGATATATCCGCCTGTGTTTCCAAAGAGAATACCGATTCCAGGAGTAAAATGTGCAAATACCGGGACTCCAACTGCTCCAAGCAATACATATACGATAATAACTACTGTCCCACGCTTGCCACCTAAAATTGACAACACGAAAAATACAGCAAAAGTCTGCATTGTAAACGGTACAGTTGTTGGTATGCTTATCCAAGAGCATATTGTAATTAGAACTGCTCCCAGTGCTATGTAAACTAAGTCAATCGTCTTATAGTTTTTCTTCATTTCTTTTGCGTCATTCACAGTAAACCTCCATACTCCTGCAAAGCTCAAACCAGGTTATAATTTTTGCCTACTTCAATCCCACATTTCCGTTTAATCTGCGAGATATAGGGGTTGGACACCTTTAACCCATAATGCTCCAAAACATACTCCGTGATCTGCGGATAGATAGCTCCATCTTGGAACTCCGACATATCCATATCTTCCGAAGAGAACTCAACACGAAGCTTTTTTCGAGTCAACCTCGCCCTTGGAAAGCAAGACAACCGTTTCGACGTGGCTTGTTCTCGGGAACATATCAAAGGTTGCGCATTTTTCCGCCTTATAGCCCATACTCTCAAAAATTTTGCAGTCGCGTGCAAGCGTTGCTGAATCGCAGGAAACATATACCACTATTTCAGGCGCAAAATCGTTACATATAATATCTATGAGCGACTCTTCGCAGCCCTTTCTCGGTGGGTCAACTATTACCGCATCGGGTTTTATGCCTCTTATTTTAAGCATTTCTGCCGCATTTTTTGCATCAGCACAGATAAATTCACAGTTTTGGATATCATTTTGCTTTGCATTAAACTTTGCATCCTCAACCGCTTCCGGAATTATCTCAACGCCAATAATACTTTTTGCTTTTTTTGCAAGCGAAAGACCAATTGTTCCCGCTCCGCAGTAAAGGTCGAGAACGGTTTTCCCCTGAGGTTTTAAATATTCCGCCGCTTTTTTATAAAGCAATTCGGCAACATCATGGTTAACCTGATAAAAAGATAACGGAGATATTCTTATTTCAACTCCACAAAGGACATCGATTATATAATCGTTGCCATATAACGTGATATTTTTGTGGCCTAAAATGACATTCGTTTTCTTTTTATTGATGTTTATCTGGAAAGAACAGAAGCTATCTTTAAGCAACGCCTTGAGGCTCTCTATCAGTTTTTCAGCAAGCGGTAATTTATCCCCGTTTATAACAACCGCTACCATTATTTCGCCCGTTACTGCTGCTTTTCTTATATAAAGATGACGAACAAGACCCTTGCCCGTTTCCTCACTATAGATAGAGATATTATTCTCTTTTAAAAATTCTTTAAAAACTTTTACAACCTTGGAAAATTCTTCAGGCTGCAAAGCACATTGGGGGCAATCAACAACCCTATGGCTATGCTCGGAATAAAAGCCGATTAAAATATCCCCGTCCTTATTTTTTGCTACGGGATACTGGCATTTATTGCGATAATTTTGAGGTTGGAGTGCGGTTATAGGCTCAAACTCGGGTTCAACACCGCCAATTCTTTTAAGATTATTTGTAACCGCATTTTCTTTTAATTTTAATTCTTCAGAATATTTTATATGCCAAAAAGCGCAACCGCCGCATTTTAAAAAGCTGTTGCACTCAATCTTCCCTCTCTTATCGGAAGGTTTAATTATTTTTTCAATTTTAGCATAAGCAACATTTGTCTTAACCTTTAAAATATGAGCAAGAACGACATCACCCGTTACGGTTGAGGGCACAAAAACAGCAAGTCCGTCATAATGACCGACTCCGCTGCCACTCAGCATCACATCCGTTATTTCAATTTCGATTAAATCATTCTTTTTCATTGTTAAATAAATCCTTTGAATAATTGAAAAGCTAACGAGAAAACTAAACTCGTAAAGGAGTTGATAAAATGTTTGATAAGTTATGCTTGATTCTTTTAATTATCGGCGGCATCAACTGGGGCAGCATTGGTTTGTTCCAATTTGATATTGTTGCCTGGATTTTCGGCGGACAGGATGCATTACTCAGCCGAATTATCTACACACTTGTTGCCCTTGCAGGTATCTGGTGCATTTCTTTCCTCTTCCGCGATACCGAAGCAGGCGATGACAGACCGATGATTACAGGCGCGGAATAATAACGGTAAATAGTAAGGTCATTCCGTTATAGCGGAATGGCTTTATTATTTTTTGCCGTCCCATCTTCCCTTCGCCTTAAAGGGTTTCTTATTTTGTTTGTTGCTTGAGTTTTTTGTCTTTTGCCTAACCTGAGGCTCCGGAGCATAGATAAGGCAATTTTTTCCGTTGCCGATAAGGTCGGTTCTGCCGCAATCGCGAAGTGCCTTTAAAACTATAGGCTTATTCTGCGGCTTGAAATACTGCAAAAGCGCCCTCTGCTCCGCCTTTTGAGAAGGCGTTTTAGGAACAAAAACATGCTCTAAGGTATAAGGGTCAAGTTCAGTATAATACATACAGGTTGAAATAGTTCCGGGCGTTGGATAGAAATCCTGAACCTGCTCGGGACGCATATTGTTTTGCTTTAAAAAGAGCGCCAAATCGATAGCATCGGTCAACCTGCAGCCCGGATGGCTTGACATAAGGTAAGGCACTAAATACTGCTCCTTACCCTGCCTTTTGGTTATCTTATAGAACTTATTTGCAAAGCGCTTATAGGTTTCAATATGCGGTTTGCCCATTTTATCAAGAACATAATCTGAACAATGCTCCGGAGCAACCTTTAGCTGACCACTGACATGGTGTCGGACTAATTCCTCAAAAAATTCATCCGATTCATCCTCTAAAAGATAATCGAACCTGATTCCCGAACGGATAAAAACCTTTTTAACACCCTTTAGCGCTCTTAATTCTCTCAAAAGCTCTAAATATTCTTTATGGTCAACCTGAAGGTTTTTGCAAGGAGTTGGCGCCAAGCACTTCTTGCCCTTACAAAGACCGTTTTTAAGCTGTTTCTCGCAGGAAACAGTTCTGAAATTAGCGGTTGGGCCGCCAACATCATGGATATATCCCTTAAAATGAGGATTTTCGGTTAAAAGTTTGGCCTCTTTTATTACAGAGCCCTTACTCCTGACTGCAATCTGCCTACCCTGATGATAAGCAATCGAGCAGAAATTACAAGCACCGAAGCAACCGCGGTTATGGGTTATAGAAAACTCAACCTCTTTAATAGCGGGAATGCCACCCAACGCCTCATACGAAGGATGATAATACCTCATATAAGGCAATTCATAAACCGCATCCAGCTCCTCGGTTGATAAGGGTGCCATAGGCTTGTTTTGAACAACGTATCGGTCGCCATGCTTTTGAACAATACGCTTGCCACGCACGGAATCCTGCTCATCATACTCAATTCTACAGGCAATAGCATACTGCTTTTTGGATTCTTTGACCTCTGAGAAGGAAGGAACACTAAGCGCGTTGATTCCTTCAGCGGAATCAGTTATAAACATAGTTCCGTCGATATCCGTAAGGTCTTTTATGCTCTCTCCGTTTCTTAACCTATCAGCAATAAACACCGTCTGCTTTTCGCCCATACCGAAACTTAATAAATCAGCGCCGCTATCAATAAGAATCGACGGCATAACCTCATCCGCCCAATAGTCATAATGCGCGAAACGTCTTAACGATGCCTCAACCCCACCGATAATAATGGGAACATCGCCGAAAGCTTCGCGCACTAATTTTGAATAAACAGTAACGGCGCGGTCGGGGCGTTTTCCGGCCACACCGCCCGGAGAATACATATCCTCACTGCGAAGGCGCTTTGCCGCAGTATAACGGGCAACCATCGAATCGATATTGCCCGAATTTATCATAAAAGCATATTTCGGTTTGCCGAAAATTTTAACACTTTCAACATTTTTAAAATCCGGTTGCGGAATAATTCCAACCCTATACCCCGCATTTTCTAAAACACGGGATATAATAGCAGTTCCAAAGGATGGGTGGTCAACATAGGCATCACCCGTTACGATGACGAAATCGACCGAGTCCCACCCTTTTTGTTTCATTTCTTCTGCTGAAATAGGTAAAAAACCATTACTCACCGTCACTCTGTCCTGCTTTCATTTCAAGATATTGCTCTTTAGAGATAAGCACCTGACGAGGCTTTGAGCCTTCATAAGGGCCTACAATACCTCGTTCTTCCATTTGGTCAACAATTCTTGCAGCTCTGGCATAGCCTAAGCGCAATTTTCTCTGCAAAAGCGAGGTTGATGCCTGACCCGCGTCAATAACGCATTCTATAGCCTCGTTGAGCATCGAGTCTCCATCATCCTCAACGGCATCCTCCGGCATTCCGCTCTTAGCGGCCTTTTCCTTAGCCGCCTGACGCTCAATCTCATTCATAACCTCTTCATCATAGCCCTGGGTTCTATCACCCTTTAAGAAATTGACAACCTTTTCAACCTCTTCATCGCTGACAAAGCAGCCCTGAATACGCTCAGGCTTAATTGCACCTGTCGGTAAGAAGAGCATATCACCCTTACCCATAAGCTTTTCAGCACCGCCGACATCAAGAATTGTTCGGCTATCAACCATCGAAGAAACTGCAAAAGCAATACGAGTCGGAATATTTGCTTTAATAAGACCTGTTACAACATCAACGGAAGGACGCTGGGTTGCAACTATCATATACATACCTGCAGCTCTTGCCTTCTGAGCTAAACGGCAAATTGAATCTTCAACCTCACCGGGCGAAGTCATCATAAGGTCGGCAAGCTCATCGATAATGATAACAATCTGCGGCAATTTTTCTAAATCTTCGCGCTTCTCGGCAAGGTCGTTATAGCCGGCAAGATTTCTGACATCATTTTCGGCGAAGAGCTTATATCTCTTTTCCATTTCCAGAACTGCCCAACCGAGAGCACCTGCGGCTTTTCTCGGGTCAGTGACAACAGGAACTATAAGATGCGGAATTCCGTTATAAATTCCAAGCTCAACAACTTTGGGGTCAATAAGCAAAAGCTTAACCTCTTCAGGTGTTGCCTTAAAGAGAATACTCATAATAATCGAGTTAATGCAAACCGATTTACCTGAGCCTGTTGCACCTGCAATAAGTCCGTGCGGCATTTTTGAAATATCAGTTATTCTCTGTTCGCCCGATATATCTCTGCCCAAAGCAACAGAAATCTTACTCTTAGCAGACGAGAAAACCTGCGAATCAATAATTTCGCGGATTTTAACTATGCTGTTCGACTTATTGGGAACCTCGATTCCAACGGCGGGTTTGTTAGGAATAGGAGCCTCAATTCTGACGCCTGCGGTTGCAAGGTTAAGCGCAATATCGTCTGCAAGATTGGTTATCTTACTGATTTTAACACCTGCGGCAGGCTGAAGCTCATATCTTGTAACCGATGGGCCGCGGCTGATATTTATAATTCTTGATTCAACACCGAAGCTACGCAAGGTATTGACAAGCAGAGTTGCGGTTGATTCTAATTCCTCGGTAATGTTTTTAGCGCTCTCCTGCTTAGGCTCGGATAAAAGCGATACGGGCGGATATCTGTATTCCTGAGGAGCTTCAATCTCAATATTACTGCCGTTAGGAGCTTCAAACTTAACATCAGCGGTGTTTTCTGCCTCGGTATTAACCTTATCGATTATATTATCCATATTGGAGTCTTCCTCGGCTCTTTTTGCGATAGAGCGAGAAACAACATCCTCAATATTTTCTTTTTTGCTGCTTGAGGAAATATCCTCGATTAAATCATCATTATCAAGCTCACGATAAATATTAACAACATCGTTCTTCTTTTCCTCAATAGAGGTTTTTCTTTTTCTTGATTTTTCAGCAGGAAACTCATCATCAAGCGGAATATCAATATCTGCGGC
The DNA here is from genome assembly GCA_949295415.1 of uncultured Oscillospiraceae bacterium. Taxonomy (GTDB): domain Bacteria; phylum Bacillota; class Clostridia; order Oscillospirales; family Acutalibacteraceae; genus UMGS172. The sequence goes on along the minus strand of CASFLA010000052.1, from coordinate 91,402 downwards.
AGATCTTTTGTTGGAAACAACCTGCTCGTAAGCACTTTCAGCCACCTTTTCAATTTCCTTAACCGGCTTGCTCAAAGCCTTGAAAAGCGCGATAAGGGTTGTCCCCGTCATAAGCATAAAGTCAACAAAGATAAGCAACGCGCAGATAATCCATGCACCGGGATTTTTAAACCACGCGTAAAACGGGAAGCCTAAAAGCGAACCGAATACACCTGTTGAGCGATAGCCTGCCTTCCAGGCAGCTACTATTGACTCACCGTAATCAGCCGCATTGGGTGCAACGCCGATAATATGGACTATTGAGGCTACAAAAAGGATAAGGATAAAAAGCTCTATTATCTTAGCAAGAACATTTCCCTTCAGCTTATCAAGTGCCAAAAGCACCGCGGTAGCGCCAAGAGCTATTGGGACAATATAGCCCAAGAAGCCAAAGCTTCCAAGGATAAAGTTATGTATCGCAAGCCAGGCGTTTTCACCTTTTATTACAGCCGCCAAAAAAAATAGTATGGCTGTTGCGAACATAACGATAGAAATTACATGCTTCCTTGCTGCCGATATTTCAGCCTTTCTCTTATTTGTGCCCTGGTTTTGATTTTTACTGCTTCTTTTTTTGTTAGCCATTTACTTCTCCGTTCCGGCTAAAAGCCGATTTTAGATTTATGTAAAGGCGCATTTGCGCCTTTTTTTTACTTAATTTTTATCAATCATATCCTCGAGCGACTTGATTGCCTCATTTAGCGAGCCCAAACGGTCAATAAGGCCGCAAGCCACCGCCTTTTCTCCATCAAGCACGGTTCCCATATCGGTAGTAAGCTCATCGGTGTTCATCATAAACGCTTCAAAATCTTTATTACTGATATTAGAATTTTTGCAAACGAAATCGGTTATCCTTTTTTGCATACGTTCAAAGTAATCAAGAGTCTGCGGAACACCCAATACAAGACCGTTTGTTCTGACGGGGTGCACAGTCATAGTCGCCGATGGGACAATAAACGAGCATTTTGCTGAAACCGCCAAAGGAACGCCGATTGAATGACCGCCGCCCAAAACCAAGGAAACGGTTGGCTTGCTCATTCCCGAAATAAGCTCGGCCAGGGCAAGACCTGCCTCAACATCTCCGCCGACGGTATTAAGGACTATCATCATACCATCAATCTCGGGGTCCTCCTCAACCGATATAAGCTGAGGAATAACATGCTCATATTTGGTTGTTTTGGTATCGGCAGGCAAAACACCGTGGCCCTCAATCTGCCCTATAACAGTCAGATAATGGATATTATGCTTTTTGCCCTTTAAGGTTACTGAGCCTCTTTCCTTTATCTGCTCGCTTTGTTCGTTGTCCTCTGACTTTTCATTCTGTTTTTTGTTATCGAAAACCATAGCAAATCTCCTTTAAAGATTATACAGATAGTTTTCTCACAATTAGACAGAATAATACAAATACTATAATACCACTTTTTAGACTGTAATTCAAGAATAATATATACTATATATGCATAAAATTATCGCTTTTAAACTCGATGCCGAAAAACTCGCAAAAAGCCTTTGCGGTTACAAACGCCATAATAAACGGGTCGGCCGAATTTTCATAACCCTTAGCATCACTGATTCTTAAAACATCAAAGACCACGGGAGAGAAATTCGCTAAAAAATCCGTGCTTTTTAAAGGATTGATAAAAATAACTTTATCAGCGTTACCGGATCTTGCTTTGCGCAGTATTGATGCAAGCTTAAAGGATTGAGAAAAATTCTCGGTGCAATCGGTATAGATAAAGGCAATGTCGGCGCAATTGGATAGTGCAAAAACGGGTGCATAAATTATGCTCTCGCTGCTCTTTGATTTAACTTTAAAATCGCGTTCCAAGCCTAACGGCTTTATAATTTTACATTTTATTTTGTTGTAGTTCAAAAGCGCATATAAAACCGCGCAGTAAATATCGGTTTTTTTCTTTTGAAAAACCCCTATTTCTTTTTCATCATCCTTTTGTTTTAGAAAGTCTTGCAGTATATAAACCGAAAACAAAAAACCACCTTCAATATTATTTTATGAAGGTGGTTCTTTTTAAGTTTATTGCTTAGTAAAAATAAATTTCGAGCCGTTATACTCGAGGAGAATATTCTCTCCTTTTTTTATTTCGCCGCTTAAGATTTTTTCGCTGATTTCATCTTCAATAAGGCTTTGTATAGCGCGCTTTAGGGGTCTTGCACCATAAACATCATCAAAGCCTGCATCGGCAATTTTTTCAATAGCAGAAGAACTGAATTCAACCTCTATTTCCATATCCTTCAGCTTCGTTTTTAAGCCCAGCAGCAGCTTTTCAGCAATATTAAAAATATCCTCTTTTGAAAGCTTATGGAAGACAATTATATCGTCAACTCGGTTTAAAAACTCGGGTCTGAAGGTCTTTTTCAATTCCTCTAGCATTTTGTCCTTTGCTACGGCTTCGTCGGAGCCCTCCTGCGCCTCATAAAAGCCTAAAGCATTCTTTTTCTCGGTCAAAAATCTGGCGCCGATATTTGAGGTCATTATAACAACGGTGTTTTTAAAATTAACAGTTCTGCCCTTGGAATCGGTCAGTCTTCCGTCATCAAGAATCTGCAGCATAATATTAAAAACATCGGGATGCGCTTTTTCGATTTCATCAAAAAGGATAACAGAATAGGGACTTCGGCGCACCTTTTCAGTTAACTGACCGCCCTCGTCAAAACCAACATAGCCGGGAGGCGAGCCAATAAGTCGCGAAACGGTATGCTTTTCCATATACTCCGACATATCAAGTCGGATAATGGAATTTTCATTACCGAACATAGCCTCTGCAAGTGCCTTGCAAAGCTCGGTTTTACCAACACCTGTGGGGCCTAAGAATATAAACGAGCCGATAGGTCGGTTGGGGTCTTTAAGACCAACACGGCTTCTGCGAATAGCCTTGCTGACGGCAGTAACTGCCGTTTCTTGCCCAACAATTCTGTTATGCAAAGTTTCCTCTAACTTTAAGAGTCTTTCGCTTTCTTCTTCTGTTAACTGACTGACGGGAATACCTGATGATTTTGAAATAAGCTCGGCAATATTTTCGGCAGTTACCGCGCCCGAAAACTGCTCCGATGATTTTGACCATTCTTTTTTAAGCTCTTCTAATTTTTCGTTTTTTTGGCGTTCTTCATCGCGTAACGCGGCAGCTTTTTCAAAATTCTGAGCACAAATTGCGGCATTTTTTTCACTTGATAATTGCTCGATTTCCTGCTCAAGTATTTTCACTTCGTCAGGCGCAGTTGAGGCGCTAAGTCTGACGCGTGAAGCCGCCTCATCAATAAGGTCGATTGCCTTATCGGGCAAAAAGCGGTCGCTTATATATCTTGCCGATAGTTTAACCGCCGCATCTATAGCCTCATCGGTAATTTTAACCCTGTGATGAGCCTCATATTTATCGCGCAGTCCCTTTAAAATCAAGACCGCATCCTCTTCCGAGGGCTCGCCGACAATAACAGGCTGGAATCTTCTTTCCAAAGCCGCATCCTTTTCAATATTTTTGCGGTATTCATCTAAGGTTGTTGCACCGATAACCTGCAACTCTCCCCTTGCTAACGAGGGTTTTAAAATATTCGCGGCATCAATAGAACCATCTGCAGATGCGCCTGCGCCGACTATTGTATGAATTTCATCAATAAAAAGTATAACATCGTCGGCTTTTGCGACCTCATCAATAGCATTTTTAATGCGCTCCTCAAAATCTCCGCGATATTTTGTTCCTGCAACCATTCCGGTCAAGTCAAGGGCAATAACACGCTTGTTGTTAAGCAAATCGGGAGCATCATTTTCTGCGATTTTCAATGCCAGTCCCTCTGCAATGGCAGTTTTTCCGACACCCGGCTCGCCAATAAGGCAAGGGTTGTTTTTGGTTCTGCGGCAAAGGATTTGAATAACCCTTTCTATCTCCTCCGAGCGTCCGATAACGGGGTCTATTTTACCCATTTTGGCCATTTCGGTAAGGTCCCTGCCAAACTTATCTAAAGTAGGTGTTTGATTGGCTTTGCCCTTAGTTTTTCCTTTTTTTTCGCTTGCGGGAGGCTCTGAATTATCAGTGCCCTTTGATGCGCCTGCATATTCCAGCGCTTTTTCTGTAAGCAATGCAACATCAACGCCTAAATCGTTTAAAAATCTAATTGCGTAATTATCGCCCTCGCTTAAAATTCCAAGCAAAATATGCTCCGTTCCGATAAAGGAATTGCCCATTTCTCTCGCAGTCATTTGAGCAACCTCAACAACACGCTTTGCTCTCGGCGTCATATGCTCGGGAGTCAGTTTGGTTTTAACACCCAAACCTATATTTTCTTTAATCAGCTCGGTTACATTTTCCTTTGAAACTCCGAACTCAGACAGCACAGCTACAGCAACACTGTCAGGAACTGCCAAGAGGCCTAACAAAAGATGCTCGCTGCCGATATAAGTATGACCGAATTCGGCGGCAAAGGAAATAGCAAAATTAAGAGCAGCGTTCGCCTTCCCTGTAAATCCTCCAAAATTATATTTCATTAAAAATCTCTCCTATCCTATTGTTTCAAAATATTTTCTCATAGCCTCGGCTCTGTAAATATCGCGCTCATTTGGCTCCATTTCTCCGGCCACACGCTTTATCATTGACGGCTGCAGAGTAATAAATACCGTTAGCGGAACTTTATCTTTTAAATCAATTATTCCTGCCCGTTCTCCAAGCATTAAAGCCGATAAATGCGTCATCATTTCTTTAGTATCAAGCCTTCTTGCAAATTTCAAAATTCCTAACGAACGGTAAACCTTATCCTGTAAGGCTTCTTTATTATATTTTTCGAGAGCCTTATCTTCTCTTTCAATAATTTGTTTCGCTATATTTTCAAGATTGCTCAACGCATTTTCCTCTGAAACTCCGAGCGAAATTTGATTTGAAAGCTGATAAACCGATGCCTTGGCATCACTTCCCTCGCCATAGAAGCCCCTGAAGGTAAGACCTATCTTGCTTGCGGCGGCGGCAAGATTTTTAAGTTCTCCTGTGCTTTCTGTTGCAGGCAAATGAAGCATAACCGATGCCCGCATACCGGTTCCGAGATTGGTTGGGCATTCGGTTAAAAAGCCTAAAGAATCAGAATATGCAAAATCTAAAACAGAGCTTATTGTATCCTCGATTTTTTCGGCAAGACTATAGGCTTCTTTAAGGCAAAGACCGCTTTTAATAACCTGAATTCTTATATGGTCCTCTTCACCCAGCATTATACTTACCGATTCGTCCTCCGAAAGCAATAAGGCTCTGCCCTCACGATTAGCAGCAAACTTAGGACTAATAATATGGCGCTCAACCATAGCGTATGCCTCAACCTCACCCAAACTATCCATATCAACCATACGCATTTTCATTCCAAAATCGCAGGCCATTATTTTTCTTGCAATACTGCTTGAAATGTTTTTAAGTTCTGACGGCTTTAAGCGCGAAGGAAAAGGCACGTTTTTAAGGTTGCGCGCAAGCCTGATTCTTGTTGATAAAGAGGCAGTTTTATTCTTATTTTCAAACCAAAGCATTTATTTTGCCTCCTTTAGCTTTATTTCGTCACGGATAACTGCCGCCTGCTCATAATTTTCGTCCGCGATAGCCTTTTTAAGTTGCTCCTTTAAAACGGCAATTTCATCATTTTCAGTGCCCTTATTTTGCTTATCAAAAATCTCGCCAACGCTTGATTCTACCGCGCTTTTTGGTTTTTTGCCGATATGCTGGGTTCTGCCGTGAATACGAATCAGCAAGGGTTCAAGCTCGGCTTTGAAAACATCATAACATTTATCGCAACCAACCCTACCGCTTTTTGAAATATCTTCAATAGTAGAACCGCAAAGCTCGCATTTTTTATGGCTTTCTACGGCAGTTTTTTCTCCATTCAAAAGATATGAAAACATCTCAAATAAATCGCCGTTTGAAAAGGCGCTAACGCTACTTTCCTGAGCGCAGGAAGGGCATAAATATACATCCTTGACTATGCCGTTTATAACGGTATGAATATGGTTAGTGGCGGCGTTTTTGCCGCATTTGCTGCAAATCATTTTTAAATCACCTGAAATCCTTTCTAAACGAGTGAAAGTATCATATTTTTTAATATAACCGCTCTTAATTCATCCCTTAAAGTAACGGGAACTCCCCTCATAACCGAGGAGGAAATTGCGGAATACATAAGCTTTGCCGCCTTTTCATCAATAAGGCCGCTTCTATGGCAGTTATCAAGAATAATTCTGGCAGTTGCATCATCAATATCAGGTCCTAAGGTATTAACGAGATGCATTAAAGCCGATGCTTTATCAAGACGAACTCTTGTTATTTTTATATATCCGCCACCGCCTCTGCGGCTTTCAACGATATATCCCTGCTCCGGAATGAATCTCGATGATAAAACATAGTTAATCTGGCTTGGAACGCAACCAACTCTTAAAGCAAGCTCGTTACGCTGAATTTCGGCGGTGTTATCTAATGATTCGTCAATTAGTCTGTTAATTTCCTCTGCTATAAGGTCGCTCAATCTCATATTTTTCCTGCCCTTTTATTCTAACTTTATTGGTTTGAGTAAATTATACAGTAAAGGTCAAAGAAAGTCAAACTCAAATTATTGTCAGATTTAACTCCATATATTTAATTTTTCAATTTATAATATATTTTCTTCTGTTTTCTTCTATTTTCTTTTGTTTTCTTTAAATATCTCTTGTTTTAAATTGATTTTTATTTTCGCATTTTCACACATTTCAAAAATTCTCATAAAATGCAATAGAAGCAAGGGAAAGGAGGATATCAATTATGTGTGGTTTTGGTGGAAATAACTGCTGCTGGATTATTATACTTCTCATTATCGTTTTCTTCTGCTGCGGAAATGGTAACGGCAACGGATGCGGTTGCGATAACGGCTGCTGCTAATCCTTTTTTTAAGCCGACCTTAATGGTCGGCTTTTTTTATTTTATCTTAAACATAGCAATTATTTTGTCGGACTATGCGAATATATAAATTTTTGTGCATTTTAAGTTGATAATATATTGAAGCTAGTGTATAATTATATTATAAATTGGGTATATTGTATCTTTATTTTAAATTAGAGGTTTTGATTATGGACTTTCTTAAAAGAGCATGGGCGGAAATCAATCTTGATAATGCCAAATTGAATTACAAAACTGTCAAAATGTCGGCAAAGGATAGGCGCATTATGCCTGTTATAAAGGCCGATGCTTACGGTCATGGTGCTAACTTTTTAGCAAAGCTATATGAAGAATGTGGTGCCGAGATTTTTGCTGTTTCCAATATCAATGAGGCTATAAAGCTTAGAAAATCCGGTATTACTAAGGATATTCTTATTCTCGGCTACACCCCTAAAGAATACATAGAAACCCTTTTGGAATATTCCATAACCCAAACCGTTTATTCTTTAGATTATGCTAAGGAATTATCAAAAATCGTTTCAAAAACAAATGTTTTGGTTAAAGCCCATTTAAAGCTTGATACAGGAATGAACCGCCTTGGCTTTAATCCTGAGAAAGACTATAGCGATATTTTAAAGGCATTAGCCCTGCCCGGTATTTATTTTGAAGGAATATTTACTCATTATGCCGTAGCAGATAGTGAGGATTCTTCTGATAAAGATTTTAGTCTTAAACAATTAGATAGGTTTAATAATGCCGTTGCAAAGCTTTCAAGCGATGGTTATAGCTTTAAATATATTCATTGCTGCAACTCAGCCGCCACCCTGCTTCATCCGTTCGATGAGGGCAATTTGGTTCGCCCCGGCATTATTCTTTATGGAATTGCCCCTGCCGACGATTTAAGCTTAAAGCACGAGCTTTTGCCGGTTATGTCCATAAAAACTGTTGTTTCAGCCATTAAAAATATTCATAAGGGCGAGACTATAAGCTACGGCAGAACCTTTACCGCTACTAAAGATATGAAAATCGCAACCATTCCTATTGGATATGGAGACGGTTATCCGAGAAAAATGTCTAACTGCGGCAAGGTTCTGATAAACGGGAAATTTGCCGATATAATTGGCAGAGTTTGTATGGACCAGATGATGATAGATATTACCGATGTCCCGAGAGTTTCGGTTGGAACAGAGGTTACCGTTATCGGCCAAAGCGGTGATAATAGTATAACCTTTGCAGAAATTGCCGCTAAGGTTGATACTATCCCCTATGAGCTTGTCTGCAATATTTCGGTCAGAGTGCCGCGCGTTTACAAAAAGGACGGTAAAATTATTGCCTTTAAATATCTCGGAGGTGCTATATGATAAAAGAGCGTTATCATAACAATGTTAATGTTTCAAGACTTAATACTGCCGCCCCGAGAGCCTATTATATTCCCTTTGGCACTCCTGAGGAGGCCAAGAAAAACGATAGATACGATAGTAGCAGAATGAAGCTTTTATCGGGCAACAAGTGGGCTTTTAAGTATTTTGAATCTTATGAGGACATTCCAGAAAATATAGTTGACCCCACAATCAGCTTGTCTGAATGGGATAAAATTCCCGTTCCTTCAAATTGGCAACTGCAAGGCTTTGATAAGCCACAGTATATAAATATTCGTTATCCTTTTCCCGTTAACCCGCCTTTTATTCCGAAGAACACTCCCGCAGGAGTTTATGCCATTGATTTTACAACCTATAACGATATAGAGGTTTTTAATAAATATATCGTTTTTGAGGGCGTTGATTCCTGCCTTTATCTTTATATAAACGGTAAATTTGTCGGTTATAGTGAGATTTCTCATCTTCTTGCTGAATTTGATATCACTCCCTATCTTGTAACCGGCAAAAACCGACTTGTTGCCATTGTTTGCAAATGGTGCAACGGCTCATATTTAGAGTGTCAGGATAAATGGAGAATATCGGGAATATTCCGCGATGTTTATCTGCTTGTCCGTCCTAACGGTCATATTAAGGATATACATATAACTACCGATATCGCCGAAAATTACCGCGAGGCAACGGTTTTTGTTAGCATCGAATCTTCCATCGGGGAGGACTCAATTGCAACTATATTTGACCCCAGCGGAGATAAGCTTGAAACCAATCTTTTCGATTCTGACGGTAATCTTACCTTTACAGTTGAAAATCCAAGGCTTTGGAGTGCAGAATATCCCGAGCTTTACACCATTATTATCGAAAGTGGCGACGAATTTATAACCAAAAAGATCGGTATTTGCAAAACCGATATTCATGATGGCGTTTTCTATTTTAATGGACGAGCCATCAAGCTTAAAGGCGTAAACCGCCACGATTTTAACTCCAAAAACGGTTATGTCTGTTCATATGAGGATATGAAAAAAGACCTTGTTCTTATGAAGCGCCATAACCTTAACGCTGTAAGAACCTCGCATTACCCTAACGACCCGAGGTTTTATGAGCTTTGCGATGAGTTAGGTCTTTATGTTCTTTCGGAGGCAGATTTTGAGGCCCACGGCTTTGGCTATCCTGTTCTTTACAATCAAAACAATGCCGCCAAGCATTCGGTTCGCCCCTTTGTTGCTGATGAACCGATATGGGAAGACAGAATTGTTGAGCGCTCTGCTCTTATGGTTCAAAACTTTAAAAACCATCCTTCAATTATCGGCTGGTCAATCGGCAACGAAGCAGGCTTTGGCAGAAATATAGAAGCCGCCGCAAAGGCTATAAGGTCTATTGATAAAGATAGACTTATTCATTATGAATCGGTTTTATCAGGCTCTGATGCTGAAACTTATATTGAAAATCATCCTGATTTTCTTAGTGTTGCAAGCAGAATGTATCCTTCGACCGAATGGTGCGAAAGCTATCTTTTAAAAGCCAAGATAAAGAAGATAAACAAACCGCTTTTACTTTGCGAATATTCTCATGCTATGGGAAACGGTCCCGGTGATATTAAAGATTACTGGGATATTATCTATAACGATGACAGATTTATGGGTGGCTTTGTCTGGGAATGGTTCAGCCACGGACTATATGACGGCAAAACCGAAAGCGGCAAGCCACGCTTCCTTTACGGCGGAGATTTTGGCGAAGCTTATCATGACGGCAATTTCTGTATCGACGGGCTTGTTTCTCCCGACGTTCGAGCATTACCCGGTCTTAAGGAGTTAAAGAGCATTATGAAGCCCTTTAGGGTTACTCCTATTGACCTTATCAACGGCATTTTTGATATTACAAACGGCTACGATTTCAGCTATATGTCGCGCCTTGATGGCTCTTGGGAGCTTACAAGAAACGGCATTTCGGTAGCATCAGGTTCTATTGGCACACTCGCATTACCACCAAGAAAAACCGAAACCGTTTCATTAGGCTATCATATGCCGAGCGACGGAAAATGCCATTTAAGAATAACCTTCCGTTCCTACGGCAACGAGCATATTCCTGACGGCGAAATAGTAGGCTTCGAGCAATTCGAGTTACCCACCGAAATCTATGTTAATGATAAAATGCCGTTTGGCACTATTACTGCCGAGGAAACTAACAAAACTGTTAAAATTATTTCGGATAATTTTATTTATATCTATGATAAATCCTGCTGCGGCTTCAGTTCTATCGAGGTTTCTAACAAAGAGCTCTTAAAGAAGCCAATGACCTTTAATATTTTTAGAGCGCCCCTTGATAACGACCCTAAAAAAAGCTGGAAGGACGCTTTGCTGGACGATTCGGCAGTTTATGAGCAATCAACCGTCATCGAAGAATATGAGGGTTATGTTGTTATAATTTCAAAATTCAATATGTCAGCTCCCACTATGTTCCCACATATTGAAGCAACGGCAGAATGGACAGTTTTTGCGGACGGACATATTGACCTTCATACAAACGCAAAATTGGGCAAAGGTCTTACCTTTAGGCAGTATAAGCCTGAAAATATGGAAGATTTGTTCCAGGATATCGGTAAATATATTCCCTATCTCCCAAGGTTTGGTTTAACCATCGAAATGCCTAGAGAGTTTGGCTTGTTGGACTACTTTGGAATGGGTCCGTCTGACAGCTATTGCGATAGAAATCACGCTTCGTTTATGGGCAAATTCTCAACCAAGGTTGATAACGAATGGACAAACTATGTTAAGCCGCAGGAATCGGGACACCACTATAATTCATATTGGGCTTATGTTCATAACCAAGAGGGCTTAGGCCTTGTTGCCATAGGCGAAAACGAGCCGTTTGAGTTTTCAGCTATCCCCTATTCAAGCAAGGAGATAGCGGTCGCGCCTCATAGCTTCGAGTTGCCTAATAAAGATAAAACCGTTTTCTCGGTTGACTATAAGATGAGCGGCGTTGGCTCCGCCTCCTGCGGTCCTATGTTAAAAGAAAAATACCGTTTTAACGAAAACGAATTTACTTTTAATGTTAAGCTTATTCCAACCGAGCAGGCTTTGGACGACCCGTTTGAAATGTTGTAAAACAAAAAAATGCTGTGCGTAATGAGCAGGGTTGCTAAGGACAGTTATCTTTAATAAAAGCGAAATTTGGCACACAAATTTCCTGCTTGTGACAGCATAAGACAAAACTACCCGAAGAAGAGAAAACAAAACTCTTTTTCGGGTAGTAATTTTTTTAGTGATATTCTGTGCTTTTCGCACAGAGTGGTATGACTGCCTATGGCAATCGTGATATTAAAACCTACGGTTTTTAGTGATATTTTATTCGCCAAAAACTGCCGAAGGCAATATCACTTGAACGAAGTTCAAATATTTCTGCGGAGCAATATCACTCGCCGCAAGGCGAATAAAACTGCCCAAGTGTCCTTAAGAACATTTGGGCAATGCACAGCGTTATTTAATCTCTGAAAAACTCTTTCAACTTATTTAAAAAGCCTTTTCGCTTTTTATAGTTATCGTCAGAAACACTTTGTTCGAATTTTTCCAGCATTTCTTTCTGCGGTTTTGAAAGATTGCGCGGAACTTCTACCACTATTTTAACATACTGGTCTCCACGACCTGAATAATTAAGGCGTTGGATACCCTTGCCTCTTAGTTTAAACTCATCTCCCGGCTGAGTTCCCTCATGTATAGTGAATTTAACCTTGCCGTCAAGCGTTGGAACGGTTATATCTCCGCCCAAAGCCGCCTGAGTAAAACTAACCGGAACCTCGCAGTAAACATCGAACTGATCGCGAACAAAAATAGGATGCGGACGGATTGAAATATTGATGCGAAGGTCACCCGCAGGCCCACCGTTAACACCCATATCTCCACCGCCGCGAAGATTGATATACTGTCCGTCATCAACACCGGCAGGAATATTGATTTCCTTTTCGGTTGTTCGGCGAACTCTGCCCTTACCGTTGCAGGTTTTGCAAGGATTATCAATAATTTTTCCGCTTCCGTGACAGTTATCGCAAGGACGCGAGGTCTGCATTGCGCCAAACGGTGTTCTCTGAGTAACATTGACATAGCCTGCGCCATGGCAAATCGGGCAGGTTTTAGGCGATGAGCCCTTAGCCGCACCGCTACCTCCGCAGTCAGCACAGTTTTCAATTCTGGTTACCTTGATTTTCTTAACGCAGCCCTTTGCCGCTTCTTCAAAGCTAAGTATAACCGAAGCCGAGGTGTCCTGACCTCTTCTCGGAGCATTTGGGTCAGCCCTTCTTGAGCCACCGAAGCCGCCGCCAAAGAAGCTGCCGAAGATATCGCCTAAATCGCCGAAATCTCCGAAGCCGCCTAAGCCGCCTGCTCCACCGCCGCCTGCTCCACCGCCGCCTGCTCCAAAGTTGGGGTCAACTCCCGCGTGGCCGAACTGGTCATATCTTGCTTTTTTATCAGCGTCAGATAAAACCTCATAGGCCTCTGCCGCCTCTTTAAAGTGCTTTTCTGCCTCTTTATCGCCGGGATTTAAGTCAGGATGATACTTTTTAGCCATCTTACGATAGGCTTTTTTTATCTCGTCCTCACCGGCGCTTCTATCAATGCCAAGCACTTCATAATAGTCTTTTTTATCTGCCAAGTGCTAACACTCCTCAGTGCCAAAAATATGTATATACGGGTGCTTTTCAGCACCCGTATTAACTTTTAATGTTTATTTATTTGTGTCATCAACATCGGTATAATCTGCATCATACACATTACCCTGGTCAGCGGCAGCACCTGCATCTGCACCGTTAGCATTTGCGGCATTTGCGGCATTTGCAGCCTCCTGAGCGGCCTTATAAACCTTCTCAGATACAGCAAAAACCTTCTTCTGAAGCTCATCCTGCTTTGCTTTGATAGCCTCGATATCGGTGCCCTTCAAAGCCTCTTTAAGCTCGTTAGCGGCATTGGTAATATCGTTCTTTTCTTCCTCGGTCAATTTATCGCCGAAGTCAGCAACAGTCTTCTCAGAGGTGTAAACAAGCTGGTCAGCATTGTTGCGTAAATCAGCCTCTTCGCGACGCTTTTTATCCTCAGCGGCATACTGTTCAGCCTCTTTAACTGCCTTGTCAATATCGTCCTTAGACATATTGGTTGAAGAAGTAATGGTGATAGACTGCTCTTTGCCTGTGCCAAGGTCTTTAGCAGAAACATTTACGATACCGTTTGCATCAATATCAAACGAAACTTCAATCTGCGGGATACCACGCGGTGCAGGAGCAATACCGTCAAGATGGAATACGCCGAGAGTTTTATTATCTTTTGCAAACTCTCTTTCGCCCTGAAGAACGTGAACCTCAACGGAGGTCTGACCGTCAGCCGCGGTAGAGAAAATCTGACTCTTCTTAGTAGGAATTGTGGTGTTGCGGTCAATAACCTTGGTGCAAACTCCGCCCATTGTTTCAATACCGAGAGAGAGAGGAGTAACATCGAGAAGGAGAAGCCCCTTAACATCGCCGCCTAAAACACCGCCCTGCAATGCGGCACCAAGTGCTACGCATTCGTCGGGGTTGATGCCCTTGAAGGGCTCACGGCCGATAAACTTCTTAACTGCCTCTTGAACGGCGGGAATTCTTGAAGAACCGCCGACCATAAGAACCTTGTTAATATCGTTGGTTGAAAGACCCGAGTCAGAAAGAGCCTGACGAACGGGACCCATAGTTGCTTCAACAAGGTCAGCAGTAAGCTCGTTGAACTTAGCTCTTGTAATGGTTGTCTCATAATGCTTAGGACCGGTTGCATCTGCAGTAATAAAGGGAAGGTTAATATCTGCAGAGGTCATACCCGAAAGGTCAATTTTTGCCTTTTCTGCAGCCTCTTTGATACGCTGCATAGCCATATTATCGTTAGAAAGGTCGATACCGTTCAGTTTTTTGAAATCGGCAACAATCCAATCCATAATTCGTTTATCAAAATCATCACCGCCAAGACGGTTGTTACCTGCAGTTGCAAGAACCTCCTGAACGCCGTCGCCCATTTCGATAATCGAAACGTCGAATGTTCCGCCGCCGAGGTCATAAACCATAACCTTCTGGTCATCTTCCTTATCAACACCGAAAGCTAATGCTGCTGCAGTAGGCTCATTGATAATTCTCTTAACATCAAGGCCAGCAATTTTACCTGCATCCTTGGTTGCCTGACGCTGAGCATCAGTAAAGTATGCAGGAACAGTTATAACTGCCTCGGTAACGGTTGTTCCGAGATAGCTCTCAGCATCGGCTTTAAGCTTCTGGAGCAAAATTGCCGAAATCTCCTGAGGAGTATATTTCTTGCCGTCAATATCAACGGTATATTCTGTTCCCATTTCTCTTTTGATAGAGACAACTGTTCTGTCAGGGTTAGTGATAGCCTGACGCTTTGCAACCTGGCCTACCATTCTCTCGCCTGCTTTTGAGAAAGCAACAACGGAAGGAGTTGTTCTGCCGCCTTCAGCGTTAGGAATAACAACTGCCTCGCCGCCTTCCATAACGGCAACGCAAGAGTTAGTTGTTCCAAGATCAATACCAATAATTTTTCCCATAATAATTTCCTCCAAAAATAAATATTTAATAGTTTAAAACTTAGTTAGCAACTGCAACCATAGCGGGACGAATAACCGTATCCCCTATTTTGTAGCCCTTTTGGAGCACTTGGCTTATAACATTTTCGCCAAGCGACTCATCATCTATATGCATAACGGCCTCATGGAATTTAGGGTCAAAGGCTTCGCCAACCTTGCCTATTTCAACCATTCCAAGCTCCGTAACTGCCTCAGTCAGCATTTTAACCGTTAATTCAACGCCTTTTGCATAATCGGCGCTTTCCTTATCAGCCAAAGCCGCGCGGTCAACATTATCAAACACAGGAAGCAGTTTTTTTAGCATTCCCGCCTTAACATATTCGGCGGCCGAAACACTCTGCTCGGTTGTTCTGCGTTTATAGTTATCAAATTCTGCGGCGGTTCTGAGAAGTAAATCCTTTTGCTTTGCTATTTCCTCTTTCAAAGCAGCGATTTCTTCCTGATATTTATTTTTCTTCTGTGAACTCTTTTTAGCGACAGGCTTTTCACCGGAAGCTTCAACATCAACATTTTTCTCATTTTCAGCCATAAATATCATCCTTTCTGCTAAAATTTATTCATCGAAATCTCTGATTGCCTGAGTCATAACCTCGCCGAGCTTAGTTGCAAAGTATTCAACACTCGGAATTATATGCTCATAGGCCATTCTTGTTGGTCCTAAAACGCCGATTCTGCCGATATCCTTGTCTCCTAAGCAATATTTTGCAACAACAAGGTTCGAGGGCTTTAATTCTTCAATTCCCGTTTCATCACCGAATACAATTTCAATATCATCTTTAGTGTTAGTAAGTATTGAGAACAGAGATTCCTGCCTTGTCAGCAAGCTTAGAATTGCTCTTGCATCATACTCGTTAGAATAGCATTTAAGGAGATTTGACTCTCCCTTAACGCTGATGCTTTTTGACTGCAGCTCCTCTGCCATTTCATAAACAGTTGTCAGCAGCGGCGTTATGTATAAAGAAATATCATTAGATTTTGCAACCAATGATTGCAAGAAAGCGGGAGTAAAACTTTTAAGCTCAATTCCTATAATATCCTCGTTAACGGTTTTCAAAAACTCGGAAAGAACATTGGGCGCAAGGTTAAACGCGCTGCGGCAAATTCTGCTTTTTGCAAGACCGTCAGAGGTAATAAGTAAAATCAGAACCGTTCTGATTCCCATAGGCAAAACCTGAATTTTATGGATAAAGGTTTCATCCTTGGTTACGGTTGCCATAATCGTTGGGAAGCCGGTCATATCCGAAAGCACCTGACCTGCTATAGAGGATAAATGCTCAGGGTCTTTAGAAGCATCGGTAAGCATCTTATCAATTATTATTCTTAAATCGGCAGGAACTTCACGCCTTTTCATAAGGTTTTTAAAATAGAAGTTGTAGCCAACGCTTGTGGGTCTTCTTCCTGCAGAGGTATGAGGCTGATCCAAAAGCCCGAGCTCACAAAGCTCACTCATTTCATTGCGAAGGGTTGCAGACGAAACATCAAGACCGCTTAATTCGATAAGCAGTTTTGAGCCAATCGGCTCGCCTGTTTTGATATAATTCTTAATTAAAGCTGAAAGAATTATTCTTTTTCTCTCGCTGAGTTGCACCTTAAGCTCACCCCTTACTTCCCACTTTTAGCACTCTCCGCTTGCGAGTGCTAACAACCTTATATTAACATAAATTTTCCAATTGTCAATAGTTTTTCTTTAAATTTTGAAAAAATTTTTTGACTTTCCCTGACCTTTGTGCATTTTCACCCTAAAATAATAGAAAAATATTTATTATAACTGCCTAAATACTGTTATTTTATTAAACAAATAGTTTATTATTTTAACAAAGTTGTTAAGATTATCTTTTTATTGTGTTAAATTGTTGACAATAAACTGCAAATATAGGATAATATCTCCATAACTAAACTGGAGTTGAGATAATATGGGACTTACAATTGCACAGAAAATTATAAAAGCGCATTTAGTTGACGGTTCAATGATTCCCGGAGAGGATATCGGTATTAAAATTGACCAAACTCTTACTCAGGACGCAACCGGAACAATGGCATACTTAGAGTTTGAGGCTATGGGCGTTGATCGCGTTAAAACCGAACGCTCAGTAGCATATATTGACCATAACACCTTGCAGACCGGCTTTGAGAATGCTGATGACCACAGATTTATTCAGTCAATTGCTAAAAAGCACGGCATTTATTATTCAAGACCCGGTAACGGTATCTGCCATCAGGTTCATTTGGAGCGTTTTGGCATTCCCGGCAAAACTTTAATCGGTTCTGATTCTCATACCCCAACAGGCGGCGGTATCGGAATGCTGGCTATCGGAGCCGGCGGAATGGATGTTGCTGTTGCTATGGGCGGCGGTGCTTACTATACTCCTATGCCCAAAATGATCAGGGTTAATCTGCTCGGCAAGCTATCACCCTTTGTTTCGGCCAAGGATGTTATTTTAGAGGTTTTGCGCCAGTTAAGCGTTAAAGGTGGCGTTGGATATATAGTTGAATATGCCGGCGAGGGCGTTAAAACCCTTTCTGTTCCCGAAAGAGCAACCATAACCAATATGGGTGCAGAGCTTGGTGCTACCACCTCTATTTTTCCCTCTGATGAGATAACAAGAAAATTTTTATTAGCCCAAGGTCGCGAGCAAGACTTTACTCCTTTATATAGCGATGAGGATGCAGTTTATGATAAGGAAATCTCTGTTAATCTTTCAGAATTAGAGCCTCTTGCCGCAGCACCTCATATGCCTGATAATATCAAAACCGTCAGTGAGCTTAAAGGTCTTAAGGTTGACCAGGTTCTGATTGGAAGCTGCACCAACTCTTCCCTTTATGATATGTTAAAAGTTGCCGCTATTTTTGACGGCAAGACGGTTGACCCCTCTGTTTCGGTTGGTATTGCGCCGGGAAGTAAGCAGGTATTTAATATGCTTGCCGAATGCGGAGCATTATCTAAGCTTATTGCAGCAGGTGTCAGAATTTTGGAATGTGCTTGCGGTCCTTGCATCGGGATGGGTCAATCGCCCAATTCCAAGGGTATCTCTTTAAGAACCTTTAACCGCAACTTTGAAGGCCGTTCAGGAACTAAGGATGCAGGCGTTTACTTAGTAAGCCCTGAAACTGCAGCAGCGGCGGCGCTTACAGGTTATTTTACTGACCCGAGAGAGCTTGATGCCGATATCAAGAGCATTACCTTGCCCGACAAGTTTATGATAAATGATAATATGGTTGATGCACCTGCATCCATAGAGGATGCAAAGGATGTCGAGATTCTTCGCGGTCCTAATATAAAGCCTTTCCCCAAGGCAGAGCCTATCGGCGATACAATAGCCGCAAAGGCAGTTCTGAAGGTTGGCGATAACATCACAACTGACCATATTATGCCGGCAGGCGCAAAGATTCTTCCCTACCGTTCAAACATTCCGTATCTTTCCAATTTCTGCTTTACTGCTTGTGACGAGCAGTTCCCCGAGAATTGCATAAAAGAAGGCAAAGGAATTATTATAGGTGGTGAAAACTACGGTCAGGGTTCATCGCGTGAGCATGCAGCATTGGTTCCTTTATACCTTGGCATCAAGGCAGTTGTTGCAAAATCATTTGCAAGAATTCATGTTGCAAACCTTATAAATGCAGGTATTCTTCCCCTTACTTTCAAAAACCCAGCCGATTATGACAAGATAAGTCAGTTTGATGAGCTTCAATTTACCGATATAAAGAACAATATTATAAACGATAAGCCGGTTATTTTAAAGAATAAAACCACAGGCGAAGCATATGAGGTCGTCCCTCAGCTTTCAGGCAGAACCAAGGCTATTATTCTTGCCGGCGGACTGCTTAATTACACAAGAGATAATTCCAAATAGAAAGGATTTATAATTATGAACAACGAAAATATTAAAAGCGCTGTTAAAAAGTTTGAAGAACTGCTGATAAAACAGCAGGAACGCGCCGAAAGAATTAAACAGGATAAAGAGTTTGTTGATTATTCTAAGCTCGATAAGCTTACAATCGGTGTTTGCGGAGGCGACGGAATCGGTCCCGTTATCACCCATGAAGCAGAGAGAGTTCTCCGTTTCTTATTGGCAGATAAGGTTGATGCCGGCAAAATCGAATTTAAAGAAATTGACGGTCTCACCATTGAAAACCGTGTTGCAGTAAACAAGGCTATTCCTGATGATGTTTTGGCAGAACTCAAAAAATGTCAGGTCATCTTAAAAGGACCTACCACCACTCCCAGAGCAGGTGACCCGTGGCCCAATATTGAAAGCGCCAATGTTGCAATGAGAAAGGAACTTGACCTCTTCGCAAATCTTCGTCCCGTTCGCGTTCCCGAGAAAGGTATTGACTGGACCTTCTTCCGCGAGAATACCGAGGGTGGCTATGCGGTTGGTTCTGATGGACTTAATGTTTCTGATGATTTAGCAGTTGATTTTGTTGTTGCAACAAGTGAGGGTTGTGAGAGAATCGCCCGTTTAGCTTATGAATACGCAAGAAAGAACAAGAAAGAGCGCGTTTCTATCATTACTAAAGCAAACGTTATCAAAACAACCGACGGTAAATTCCTTAAAATCTGTCAGAAGGTTGGCGAGGAATACCCCGAAATCATTACTGATGACTGGTATATTGATATTACAACCGCAAAGTTGATTGATGAAAAGCGCCGCAGAGATTTCAAGGTATTCGTTCTGCCCAACCTCTACGGCGATATTATCACTGATGAAGCCGCAGAGTTCCAAGGTGGCGTTGGCACCGCAGGAAGCGCAAACATCGGTAAGAAATATGCTATGTTTGAAGCTATCCACGGCTCTGCTCCGAGAATGGTTAAAGAAGGCCGCGACAAGTTTGCAGACCCTTGTTCAATGCTCAGAGCCGCAGTTATGCTGCTTTCACATATCGGTGAGCAGGAAAAAGCAGACCTGTTAGAGCAGGCGCTCGATATCTGTATGTTTAAAGAAAAGAAGCTCGCTATTACCGGCCGCGACACAGGCTGCACCTGCACCGAATTCGGCGACTATGTAATGGAAACTGTTAAAAAGCTTTCATAAAAGAGGTAAAAAGTAATGAGTAAATCACGCAGCGTTTCTACCTCTGTAATCAAGCGTCTGCCCAGATACTACCGCTTTTTAGGCGACCTTAAGCTCAACGGTATGCATCGCATCTCATCTAAGGAACTTTCAGAAAGAATGGGCCTTACCGCCAGTCAGATAAGGCAAGACCTTAACTGCTTCGGAGAATTTGGTCAGCAGGGCTATGGCTACAATATCGATTTATTAAGAGAAGAAATTGGTAAAATCCTTGGCCTTTGCGATATAAAGAAGGCTATACTCATCGGTGCCGGTTATATGGGCAAGGCTCTTGCTATGCACTTTGATATGACCACCAATGGCTTCCGCCTTATCGGCATATTTGATAAAAAACAATCGATTTTGGGGCAGACAATTCAGAACCTACCCGTTCATAATATGGATAGACTTGATGAATTCTGCCGCGAGAACAAGCCCGATATTGCTATTCTCTGTATTCCTAAAACCGAGGCTCACGCCGTTGCCGACCAGCTGGTCCAACTTGGTATTAAAGGCTTCTGGAACTTCACACATTATGATTTCTCTTTGGAATACCCTGATGTTGTCGTTGAAAATGTTCATTTGAGTGATAGTCTTATGACACTTTGCTACAATATTTCAGAAAAGTCCGAGCCTGTAGAAGAATAATAGATAATTATTAAAGCACCCGATAGTATTAAGCTGTCGGGTGCATATTTTTTAAAACTCGGGCAATACTAACCTCGGTGATTTACTTGTTTAATACAATAATTCGAACTGCTATTTTATATTTTCTCGTTATAACCGCAATAAGAGTTATGGGCAAGCGCCAAATCGGCGATATGCAACCCGGAGAACTGGTTATAACAATTTTAATTTCGGAAATTGCCGCAATACCTATTCAAAACCTTGATCAGCCAATACTAACGGGTGTTGTTGCGGTGTTTACGCTCTGCTTTTTAGAAATACTCCTTTCTGTTTTAACCATGAAATCTCCCCTGCTTCGCCGAACCTTTTACGGTAGCTCTGCCGTTATTATTTCAAACGGCGTTGTTGACGAAAAAAGACTAAAGCAGTTAAGAGTTACGGTTCAGGATTTATGTGAGGTTTTACGAAACCAAGGAATTTTTGATTTAAACGATGTTAAATACGCGATTTTAGAAACCAACGGACAGTTAAGTGTTATGTTAAAGCCTGAAAAGCAACCGGCAGCGGTCGAGAATCTAAAAGGAACAAAGGCAGAAAGTCTTTTCCCCTGCCTCATTGTTAACGATGGCAAGCTTAACAAAGAGGGGCTTAAATTTTCAAAACGAACCAAAGCCCAAATCGAGCAGCATTTATTAAATCAGAACCTTGAAATATCTGACGTTTTAATTATGACATGTGATGAAAAAGGAACCTATTCAATCATAAAAAAGGAGAAGAAAATTTGAAAAGACTTTATATAGCCGTTGCAATGCTTTTGATTGCCATAAGCCTTTGCGTCGGAGAGGTTATGATTATAAAAAAGGCGTTCGATTCGCTTAATTTGGAATTAAGGAAAACCGAGCAGATTTATTTTGAGGATAAAAAAACTGCCAAAAGATATGCGGCAAGCGCCTATACCTCTTGGCAGAAATATAATATGTGGCTTTCGTTGTTTTTAAACAACGAGGCAATAGATGAAATTTCTTTCGAAATAGTAGCTCTAAACAACAGTATAGAAAAAAGCGACTGTGATTTTGAAAACTCTATCTCTAATCTGAGGCTACTGCTCGATAACATCAAGGAAAATGAAAAGTTCAATCTTTTGGGAATGTTTTAAATAAAAGGCAAAACAAGCTCAGCTGCAAAAACCGCAACACAGCAAACAACCGCAGTTGTAAAAATATTGCCGCCGAAAAATGCAACAATAACACCTGCTATAAATGCGATTATTCCCGATATGGGACTGCTTGTTGCCTCAATAATTGCGGGAAAAGTCATAACCGCGAGAGTAACATAAGGAACATAATAAAGGAATGATTTTAAAAAGGTGTTTTTAATCGGTTTTCTGATAAGCGTAAGCGGCAGAACGCGCACCGCATAGGTTACGGCGGCCATAACAAGAATATAAGCAATATTACTCATTTTCTGCCACCTCTTTTCTCGGGAATAAAAGCGCCGCTGCAGCAGAAATTACAACCGTTAAAATAATGGTTTTAGTAACATCGGGCACTGCATCTAAGAGCGGCCAATACTGTGCAATAAAGCTTAATATAAAGCAAACCAGGATAATACCTGCTATTTTCTTATCTTTTCTTGCGGTTGGCAAAATAATTGCCAAGAACATTCCGTATAGAGCAACCGAAAATGCACTAACCAGACTCAGCGGCAATAAATTGCCTGCAACCGTTCCAAGATATGTTCCTATAGCCCACAACGGCGAAGCAACCAAGACTGCACCATAAGAGTAAAACGGGTTTAACTTACCCGGTCGCGCTATAGCTATACCGAAAAATTCATCAGTTACATAAAAACCCAAAAGCAATCTATGCCAAAACTTCATATCGCTTGACATTTTTTGGCTTAACGCGCAGCTCATAAGCATATATCTTGCGTTAACTATAAGCGTTACAATCGCCATTTGTAAAAGCCCTGCGCTTGCGGCAATTATAGTAAAGCCTGCATATTCACCTGCCGAGGCGTTGCACATAAGGCTTGCGAAAAACGACTCTAATGAGCTAAGCCCTGCATTTTTAGCCGCTATTCCGAGCGAGAAAGAAACCGCAAAATAACCAAGACCTATCGGTATTCCGCTATGCATTCCCTCGAATAGCGCCTTTTTGTTTTCTTGTTTCATATTTTGTTCCTTTTTTTCTGTTAAAATCCCGTTGCTAAATCTAGCAACGGGATTCTTCTAGGACATTATACAACTTTTAATCTAGAGTTACAACCATTTTTAACTCTTTTTTTGTATTAGGTATTTTAGACCAGTCAAGATTGCCATACCCATCCATAAGTTCTGACTTCTTGCCGTCAACCGCGGTATCAATGGTGTAAGCAGTTCCTAAAGTATCAAACTTTATAAGAAGCTTGCCCATTGCGCCGCCTCTTGTTAAGATATCGCTTCCCTCTTTTAATTTACCTTCGGCATCAAAAGCGGCAAGCAACGCGCCGTCAGCGCCATAAACCTTAACTCCCGAATATTTAGCCTTATTCTTGGCAATGCCAAGGTGGTTTGCAAGGCTATCTGCCATTTGAACACCCATTTTATTAAAGGTGCTCTGAGCATAATGAATGGTTTCGCCCTGATTCATCATACTAACATCGCAGGTTTCGCCAATAGTTGAAAGCATATAAAGGTTAGGAACCTCACTGCAAAGCTTATACTGAGCAATTCTCGGGAAAGTAAGAACCATACTGTTCTGCGCTGTTGAGCCCGAATATGCCGAACGAACAACCGAAATTCCGCCGAAATCAAGCTCTAACTCACGCATAAAGCCGTTATGCATATCTAAATATGCATTATAGTATGCCTCTGCATCATGAATAGTATTACTCTGATTTTTGCCATATTTCTCATCATTTTCGCCCTGATTCCAGATATAGCCGGTATACATTATATTATAATCCTTGCTCAGCGCCTCATAGCTTTCCTTATAAAGCGATTTTGCTAAGCTATAAAGTGCATACTGCTGACCGTGAGGACAGGTGCAGGTATAGTTTTGGAAATTTGGAGTCCACTCGTGCATACAGGTTGCACCTTGAGCTACCTGTATAAAGACAACCTTTGTTCCGGTTATTTCATTCCAACGCTTTGCAAACGGAGGAGTCACACCGCTTCTTGAACCGCCTTCGTTTTTGGGACTTGAAACATAATACATATCATTAGCATCAGAAAGCTGTGTAATAGACTGCTGATAGCCGCTTGTATAAGCCTTGCCCTTTTCAGGGACGATGGTATCCTCCGGTTTTTCTGTTATTTCGCCGGAGTTATAATACTTCATCTCAGAATTGTGTCCTTGGCCAACCATAAAGTTTGACTGACCAACAACGAGAATCAAGGAAATACTCTCCTTGTTAGCAGAGAAATTTCTGTTCAAAGTGAATTTCTTATTATTGCCCGAATGAACATTTATGTTAAAGACTTTCGCATCACCGTCAGTATCAACAGAAGCTGATAAATCACCGGCTACGGATTGGGCATTTGAGCCTGCTTGCTCGGGATTGCCGCAAGCGGCTAACATTGTGGTTAACAAAACAGCTGACATTAGAATGTTAAGAAACTTTTTCAAATTTCTTTCCTCCTTTTTGAATGATTAGAAGCCTAATTTCTTCATATTGTCAATACTCTGCTTTGCACTGTCAAACGGGTCAAGTGAGCCCATATCATCCTCAACAACAAAGTTATAGATTCCGATATCTTTTGCAGTTTTGATAATTGCATCCCAGTTAAGATTACCTGTTCCAACAGGAGCAGACGCTCTCTTGGTTTCCTCTAAAACTGCGGTATCATTCTTAATGATAACATAATCCTTAAGGTGCATATATTCTGCTCTGCCCTTGAACATTTTAAGTGCCTCACTCGGTTCTGTGCCCGATGCAGTGAGCCAGAAAACGTCAGGCTGGAACATAACGCATTCAGGGTCGGTTTCATTGAGAAGAATATCAATTCCGCGAAGATTTTCGCCGAGCTTAATAAACTCAAAGGAATGGAAATGATACATAAATTTAAGACCATTTTCTTTAAGAAGCTTGCCGCAAACATTCATATGCTCTGCAAAGCTCTTATAGCCCTCAATAGAATATCTGTCTGCATTCTGAATAGAGTCGGTTCTTAAAACATCAGTGCCGAGTGCCTTTGCGGCAGTAACAATATCGCCGATGCTTTCGGGTATTTTATAAACATTGCAGAAAGCTGAGTCTGCCGAAAGACCATAGCCTTTGAGCTGCTCTGCCAAGGCAACGGAATTAGTAAAAGCAGGTGGTGAAATCTGAACATTCTGATAACCCATATCGGCAACCTTTTTTAAGGTGCTGTCAAGGTCCTCAGGGGTTTTCATAAAATTGCGAAGAGTATACATCTGCAAACCGTATTTATACATAACTGTTTCTCCTTAAAGTGAATTTTTTATAATTAAAGATCAAAAACAAGCTCAGGATACTCGGTGTAACCAGGCTTCAAGGGCTGGGGTTGCTCACAAGTGGTTGTCATATTATAAACCGAACCTGTCTGTCCACTTTCGCAGATACCTAAGGCCGCCTCTAAAACATGGCGGTTAAGCTCGGCGTTGCAGCGCGGCTTTCTGCCGTTCTTTATAGCATAAACTGCATCAAGAATACCTATTGCGCGATGATTATCGGAATTGAAAGCAAAGGGAGTATGAATAATACTCTCATCACCCTTTTTATTATAAACCTTAACAACATTTTCGTAGTTATTGGGGTCGCCGAGGTCTATCTTACCGTCGGTGCAGTAAATTACAAAACGGTTAGCGGTTGAGCCGCCCTCAGAAGTAATGGTAAGATGGCCTAAAACACCCGATTCAAACTCTAATGAACCTGTTGCATTATTCCAGGATTCAACCAACATCTGCTGACCGAACATTGGGCATTTTGGGTTCATATATGTTCTGTCGGCGTCTCTTATCTGGGCAAAGCCCGAAACTCTCTTAATAGCGCCGAGCAAGAATACCATTTCAGTAAGGTAATAAGAACCCATATCAAAAATAATTCCGCCATGGCGGTGGAAAGCAAAACGCTTTTCGCTTCCTGTGTAATTACGCTCATGATGATAAGAACGGCTGAGCATAGCATCAACCATAACCGGCTTACCAACTATTCCACTCTCAATAATCTGCCTTGCAAGCTGAGTGCTTCCATCTAAGAAGGTATCAGGCGCACCGCCAATAAAGAGACCTTTTGATTCAGCCAAAGCCATAAGTTCATTTGCCTGTTCGATGGTTTCAGTGGTCATCTTCTCGCAGTAAACATGCTTGCCTGCTTCCAGCGCCTGCTTGGAAACCTCATAATGAGCCAAGGGATAGGTTGTGTTAACAACAAGCTCTATCTCAGGGTCGTTGAATATTTCCTCATTGGTCATCTGACGAATGCCATGCTTCTCAGCCTTCGCCTTAGAGCGCTCGGGGATAATATCCGAACAGCCAACAAGCTCAATCGCATTATAGCTTTTAAGGTTTTGCAAGTAAATATTACTTATCATACCTGAGCCGATAAGAGCAACCTTCATCTTTTTCATAATAAAACCGCCTTTAATATAGGTTTAAAAGAGATTACCTCTTTACAACAAATATACAGTCTTCTTTACCGCAATGGAATAGTCGTTTTAAAAAAATATGGACAATTCTCACATTATATCGTATAATATATTTGTAAATTCTTAAAATGGATGGAATAATTTTATGAATTTTTATGATATCGTTACCGAAGATGTTCAGTTAAGGTGTCTTAGCATTGTTGCGCAAAGGTGGCGCAACAATGACGGATTCAGCGTTTTTAAAGATGAGCCTCGATATACCAATGCTTTAATTTTGGTGTGTAGCAAGGATATTACTATGACCCTCACCGAAATTGACCGCGAGCCGATAACTCTTGAATGCGGCGACCTTGTTTTAGTCCCTAAAGGCACAAAATATGTAATGAGCCTCAGTAAAGACCCGGATTCTGTCAAAAGATTTGATTCTTATACGATGAATTTTAATATAGGCGATTTAAGCGGGAATGACATAATGCTCAGTGAGAACATTACGGTTTTAGCAAAAGATAGCTTTTCGCAGATAGAATCGGTTATGAGCGAGCTCTCCCGTGTTTGCAACGATATAAATGTCAACAACCTCAAAAAGCAATCAAAGCTTTATGAACTTTTTGACACTATAGTTTCGTGTATGAACGACAAAGCAGATGACTATTATCCTATAAGGCGCGGCATCAGGCAGTTCAATAAGGAATGGAACAGAAACGAGAAAATTTCAAAATATGCTTCCATCTGTGCAGTCAGCGAGGGCTATTTTCATCATCTGTTTAAAGAATGGTCGGGTATGAGCCCCGTTGAATATAGAAATAGTTTAAGAATTGCGCAGGCAAAGGCGTTGCTGCTCAACAACTCAATGTCTATAAAAGATATAGCCACCTATGTTGGTTTTGATGACCAGTTTTATTTTTCAAGAGTTTTTAAATCAATAACCGGTGTTTCACCTCAACAATATAAGAATATATAATTAAAACCGCAGTAGTTTCCTTGATATGCACCACAAAAGCGTCTAATTTTTGGGGTGCATATCACATAAAGTATTATTGTTGGCAAGGCGCATCGCATTCTTTCAATTCTCCCAAATGTTAACAGCGAATTGAAAATTACTGTAAATAAAATTTAAAAAAGGTCTTGATTTTTAGAGAACGGGACATTATAATGGGTTAGTCAACCAAATATGTACGGAGAGATGGCTGAGCTGGTCTAAGGCGCACGATTGGAAATCGTGTAATGGCTAATACCCATTCAGGGGTTCGAATCCCCTTCTCTCCGCCACAATAATAGTCCACCGTTCAGGTGGGCTATTATTTTTGTTTCTATTAAGGGGATTCGAACAAGGAGGGAGCAAACGATATTTTGACAAACGAAATAACTAAAGCAA
Source organism: uncultured Oscillospiraceae bacterium (assembly GCA_949295415.1). Taxonomy (GTDB): domain Bacteria; phylum Bacillota; class Clostridia; order Oscillospirales; family Acutalibacteraceae; genus UMGS172. The sequence continues at coordinate 63,857 of CASFLA010000052.1, read as the reverse complement.
ATTTTAGTTGCAGAAGCAAATTAAAAGTTTTATAATGTAATTGTAATTTATATTTATTTATTATTTCAGAAAGGAGATGTGTTATATGCCTCAAAACCACCTTACATATAAAGAAATGACGAACTTTGGCTGTTTTTATACACCCGAAGCTTTTGTTGAAAATCTGATAGATAAAATTAAGCATAACATCTCCAATTATGACGATTATGTTTACATTGATTCATCATGTGGTTATGGTTCATTTCTGCGAGTGCTTGAAAATTTGAAAACTATAGGATGCGATATTGATGCAAAAGCAATCGAAGTTGCAACCATGAATGATAAAAGAAGTGATTATTATTGCCTCAATACTTTATCCGGTTTCTCAAGAGAATCAGTGAACTTGCAATCAGACAGCAAAATAATTATTATCGGCAACCCCCCTTATAATGATACAACCTCAAGGGTTAAAAGTGATTTGAAAAGTCAAAAGCCCTGTGCAGTAGATCCCGATTTGAAAACCAGAGACCTCGGCATATCTTTTATGCTTTCATTCAATAAACTTAAAGCTGATTACGTTGCTGTTTTACATCCCCTTTCATACATGATTAAAAAAGCAAATTACAATTTGCTAAAACCATTTTATAGTAATTATTCATTGATTGACCATTCGATTATAAACAGTCAAAGCTTTAGTTTTACATCTAAAACGAAAGGGTTCCCGATTATAATAGCATTATATAAAAGGGATTCAAAAGGAATGCCCTACAATGAAATTTTGAACACAGTCTTTAAAACTATCGATGGCAAAACATTCCGTATTGATTATGACTCAATAAAGAATTACATTTCAAAATATCCGTCAAAATATGACCAGCCCAAAGAAAATGATATTTTGTTTTTCACCATGCGTGATATAAACGCGTTAAACCGTAGTAGAACCTTTATTGAGGAATACGGGCCTAACGCTATCATAGTCGATAAAAGAAAGTTTGAATATTATTGTTATGTTGATGTTTTTAAGCGATATATAGAAAAACTTCCTTATTATTACGGCAATATTGATGTGTTTATAGACAACGAGAAGTTCAAACCCATAAAAGATGTTTTTATAACCAACAGTATCGAAAGATACCCTTGGCTTAAAAACAAAGGTATTAAATATACTCATAACAACAACTATGCTTTGATAGATAATTATTTTGCACAATTATTCAGTAAATGAGCTTTTACCAAAGTAACTAACGGAGGGAATCTATGTTTATTAGTAGTATAAAAGATAATGAATTAAAGGTTGCTATTCCCCTAACCAAAGGCACTGAAAAAACAAGAATTAAGCGCAGAAGTATTTTGAATGAATACGGCGTGCCCGTTTCAACCAGAAGCGAACCCTTTGCTCAAAACTGTTATGTGGAGTGGCAAATAGGATACGACGTAATAACAGCAGATACTGAAAAGCTCAGCAGAACCACTATGCCGAGTATTCGTTTTACAGGCGCTAACGGCAAAGAAAAAGCATTATATGAGCTTTCAGAATACATAAAGTATTTTTACGATTGGGGAACTATCACCCAGGAAGAGCTGTTAAATGTTAAAAACTACCTTACATCACTTAATGACAGTAATTTCTTCGACAATTCCATAACACATCCTCAATTAGCAATAAGGCGAACAAATTTCGTTGAAACCGAATTGAACGGATTAAAGTTTTTGCGCACACAGGTTGAATACCCTATGCTTGTTCATAAATTCGGCAATTTTGAAGTGGTAACCGAAATAATCATAAAAGAAAAGCAATATGCGATAGGTGTGCAACCTATGCTCTATTTCTGCTTTCCTATAACAGAATTGGAAAATTCAGAACAACTCCTTGGCAGAACTGCCAAAACAAAAGAAATGGCAGAGTTTAAAATCAATTCAGAAAATATTAAAGTGTTTATTGAAATGCTTAAAATATTCGGTATGTTAAGCAGAAATCATAATACCGATATCCTAACAATATTAAACACTATCCTGGCTTAATTTAAGTTTTGGAGGCAAACTATGGAAGAGATTAAATTAGGGCGGTATCGCCATTTTAAAGGAAATGAATATGAGGTTATCGGCATTGCCAAAAATTCCGAAACCCTCGAGCCGATGGTAATCTATAAAGCGCTTTATGATGGCGGCACGCTTTGGGTTCGCCCTGCTTCGCTGTGGAACGAAACGATAGAAAGAGACGGCAAGGTGTTTAAGCGCTTTACTTGCATAAATTAAGCTGATTTTATTCTCTTTGGCATTTTCTTTAAAAATCCCCTTCTCTCCGCCACAATAATAGTTCACCGTTCAGGTGGGCTATTATTTTTGTTGTGTAACGAAAACCAAGGGAGAACACTTCTTTACGAAGTGTCTCCCTTCTTCAGGTCTTTTTTTATTCTCCGAAAAATTCGTTTTCAACTGCAAGACATATTGCATGGTATATCGGCAAATGCAATTCCTGAACCTTATAGGTTTCGGTTTCGGGGGCATCTATCAAAACATCACATTTGGTTGCCATTTTGCCTCCGCCCTTGCCGGTTAAAGCAATAGTCTTGAGACCTTTTGCTTTTGCAACCTCCAAGGCATAGATAACATTTTTGGAATTACCCGATGTTGAAATGCCGAGCAAAATATCGCCCTTATTTCCAAGACCCATAACCTGTTGTGCAAAGCAAAGGTCAGGCGCGCGGTCATTAGCAAAGGCGGTTTCTATAGCCGCAGAACCAACAAGCGCAACCGCCGGCAAAGAAACCTGCAAATTTGAGCATATATATTCTGCGTTTTCACTTACCGCGGCAATTTTGCTCTTTATTTCATCGCCCAAAGGACGCACAATGCAAAAATCCTTCATCAGCTCGCCAACAATATGCAAAGCATCCGAAGCACTTCCACCGTTGCCGCAGATAAGCAGCTTGCCGCCATTTTTATAGGTTTCGCAAAGGAACCGGACTGCATCAGTAACCGCAGACCTGTTATTATTAAGCGCAGGATACGCAGTAACCATATTATCGATAATTTTTAGAGTTGAATGTTTCATAAAGCACCTCTGACAACAGTTGATTTCAAGCAGATTATAGCACACCTAACCGCCGATTTCAACAAAAATCAGCATTTCGCTTGTTTAAATCGGCTCTTTATAATATAATAATGATTGTAGTTAGTTGAAACGCTTTTTAAGCGTTTCGGCAAGCCACTTTTTAAGCGGCTTGTTTGCGGCGAAACAGAATTGTTTTGTCTGTCCTTTTCCATTATGATTAAAACCGAGGTGATAAAATGCAGTTTTTATGGGAATATCTTAAAACAACCGAAAAACCTATTCTTTTATACGGAATGGGCAACGGAGCAGATAAAATAATATCCCGCCTTGAAGCTGATAGAGTTAGCATTAAGGGAGTTTTTGCGAGTGATGACTTTGTGCGCGGTCAAAGGTTTCATAACTTCGAGGTTATAACCTATAGCAGAGCCAAAGAGCTGTTCGGTCAGTTTATCGTTCTTACTGCATTCGGAACTAAAAGACCCGAGGTTTTAAACAATATCGAAAGAATAGCCAACGAACAGGAACTTTATATTGTTGATGTTCCCGTTTTTGGCGAAACTGTTTTTGATAAAGCATATTTCAAGGCGCACGAAGAAGCTTATAATAGCATTTTAAGCCGTTTTTCCGATGTTCGCTCAAGTGAGGCTTTTAAAAGTATTGTCGAGTTTAAATTAAGCGGTTCATTCTTAGCCTTAAAGGCGGCCGAGGATAGCGAGAACGAAACTTTTAATACCTTAGTTGATATTAAGAAAAACGCAGTTATTTTTGACCTTGGCGCATATATCGGCGATACCGCCGAGCAGTTTTTAATGCTGCAACCTAATTTATCAAAAATAATTGCGGTTGAGCCGGCGTTGAAAAATTTTCGAAAATTAGAAAGCTTAGCAGGAAAAGCTACTAAGATTATCCCACTCAATGCCGCCGTTTCTAAAGAAAACGGAGAGGTTTCTTTTTCGGGCAAATCGGGTAGAAATCAATCAATAGGAAACGGAAAGGAAACTATAAAATCGGTTTCAATAGATAAGCTTGCTGACGATTTTGGCGCTCCCGATTTTATAAAATTCGATGTTGAAGGTGCCGAGGCAGAAGCTATTTTATCGGGCGCAGAAACGATTAAAAAATGTAGTCCAACCCTTTATATTTCGGCATACCACAGAAGCGAGGATTTATTCGAAATTCCAAAACTCGTTTTATCACTAAACCCTGATTATAAAATGTTTATCCGCCATTATCCCTATATTCCCTGCTGGGATACATATTATATATTCAAGAAATAACACCGTTTGGATAAAGACCAAACGGTGTTATTTTTATTTATCATTTTCCGCCCAGAATGCCTTGACCTCAGCTTCATATCCCTCTCTATCAACAAGATAACTCATTCCATGGTCAGCGCCGGGAACAACAAAAAGTCTCTTTTTTGAAGCGCAGGCTTTATAGTTTTCATAGGTCATAGTAATGGGAACAAATTTATCATCGGTTCCATGAATAAACAACACAGGTACCTTGCAGTTTTTAAGCGCATCGGTGCAGGAAACGGTGTTAATATCAACCTGAGTTTTTGAAAGATAAATCTTGTTTGCAACCGTCTTATAAAGCGCATAAGGCAGTTTTAAATTATTCTCGGTAACATACTTCCATATGCCATGGGGCGAATTAAAACCGCAATCAGCAACAATACCTTTAACACTCTTCGGCAAATCATTGCCCGATGCAAACAGAACGGTTGAAGCGCCCATTGAAACGCCTCCTAAGTAAATCGGCAAAGAACCGCCAAATCTTTCGTTTATATATTCTATCCATTTAAGGCAGTCAAACTGCTCGAGCACGCCAAATCCCATATATTCTCCGCCGCTGTTTCCCTGACCGCGTTGCTCACAATATAAAACACTGCAACCGTTATTATGCCAGAATTTTGAGATAATCCCAAAATCGTTCGCCCAGCTTGAGCGCCAGCCGTGCATAGCGATAATAACGCGTTTGGCATCAGGGCAATCATAATAATGGCCAACAAGTGAAACGCCGTCAGGGGCGGTTATAGTGATTTGCTCAAGGTTCAAGGCTTCCAATTCCTTACCCGCATCTTCCAAAATGGGTAAAACCTCGGCAATCTCGCCCGAGCCCATAAGGCGATTTCTTCCCCTCTCAATACCCCTGGGCACTTCGCGGTCAAGTGCAACCTTCATTAAAGTTTTGGTAATCGAATATGATACCGCAGCTAAGGAAGCCAAACCAGCCCCAACAGCCGCACCGATAATGAGCGCATTCCGTTTTTTATTATTCAAAACAATCACCTCGCATACTTTACATTACAATTATACCATATTTTGCTTAATATATTTTAATAAAAAATAAATTTTTTTAAAATCAGGCACTCGCGATGCAAAAATATAAGATTAACCTGAAAAATTGGAATATTATCTGAAGATATATGTAGTGTTTTAAAATCAAATAAGTTAACATATGCTTATAAACTGTTTTGGAGGCGAGTTCTTTGGGTATTTTAGAAAACAAAGTTTACACTCCCGATGTTAAGCACAATAATCTGCCGTTGGAAGATTACTATAACAAGACCGATAAGTTCGGTTTTTTTGCGGATGACGGCAGGTCCTATACTATTACCCGCCGCGACACACCACGCCCTTGGCTTCAATATCTTTGCAACGATAAGGTTTTTTCCTGCGTTTCAAATATCGGAAGCGGTTTGCTTCGCCATATAAGCGGCGTTAGGGTCACAAAACTGCTCGAAAAAGGCGGAAACTACATAATAAGAGTTCCTAACGGCAGGCGTTTTCTCGATATTTCGGTTGACGGCGGCAAGGTTTTTGATTTCTTCTTAGAGTCGGAAAACTATTCCTTAACCGTTTCCCCAGGAACTGCCGTTTATAAAGGCGAAATCGACGGAATTAAAATCGAACTGACTATGTTTGTGCCAGAAGAAGCGCCCTGCGAATGCTGGGATATAAAGCTTCTCTCCGAAAAGGATGCTACCGTATCACTCTTTGCGAGGCAGGATTGGGGATTTTGGCTTGCTGGTATTGATAAAACCCTCCCCACCCTCGAAACAAGCATTGGGAAAAACAAAATAACCGCCTTAGCGCACAATATAACGGGTATTTTTGCGGCAAATGAGGTTTTAAAAATAACCGAGGAGGATATTCCTGATACAATTTTCGTCAAAACCGAGGTTAACTATAAAAGAGTTTCTTTGGCTAACACAATTTCGCTTAAAAAGGGCGAGGCATATAACTGGTTTGTTGTGTCCGCCGCTTGCGATAGCATAGATGAGCAGAAACTTGCCGAAGCCTGCCTTAATGCGGAAACAAACCAAAAGGAACTTTGCAGAGTAAAAGCAAAGTGGGACAAAATTTTCCAAAATAATATCTGCTCCCTACCCGATAAGGTTATGGAAAACTTTGCAAATTATTGGCTTAAAAACAACCTTTATTTGACCTACAGATTTGACCGCGGCGGTAGGCTTATCGGCTACCGCGATGCCTTGCAGGATTCCTGGGGTTATTGCTTGGTTGATGCAGAAAAAGCCAAGGAAAAGATAGTTTTAACGCTATCAAAAATGTATGCTGACGGCAGATGCCCAAGGCAATTTTCCAAAGTTAACGATGAGCTGGATGTTCGCGATTTTTCCGATTCGCCTATCTGGGCGCCTAATGCCGTTTCTGCCTATATTAAGGAGACGGGCGACTTCTCGATTTTGGATAAACCCCTTACCTTTTTAGATAGTAATGAAACCTCATCGCTTGAGGACCATATTTTCAGAGCGCTTTCATATCTCTATGAAAACCGCGGCAAAAATGGACTCATCCGCGTTCGTGACGGCGATTGGCTTGACGGCCTCGGCGGCATAAACAAATACGGCGATGATGCAACATCAGCTTGGGTAACTGTTGCAACCTTCTATGCGCAGAACATTATGCTCGAGCTTTATAACGAAATCGGCGATGAAGAGAAAGCTCATCTGATGCGCTCACGCTCTGATGACCTGAAAGAAATCTTTAACCGCGTTGCCTGGGACGGAAACTGGTTTACATACGCGTTTTTTGAGGACGGCGAGCCAATTGGTTCTCATAAGAATTTGGAGGGCAAAATATTCCTCAATGTTCAGACCTGGGCTCTCTTTTCAGGCATAATTGATAGCGAAGAAAAAATAGAGAAAATCAAGCGCTCAATTTCAATTTATCTGCAAACTCCGTTTGGTCCTCTTCTTAATTACCCGCCCTTTGTTTTCCACGGCGAGCGTTGCGGCAGATTGCAGAATCAGGCTCCCGGCACCTTTGCAAACAGCGCAGTTTATAATCACGGCGCGGCATTCAAGGTTTTTGCCGATGTTGCAACGGGCGATTACGATCTTGCGGTTGATACTTTCAGAAGAGCCATTCCAAACCACCCCGATAATTCAGACCTTTGCAGAACAAGCGAGCCTTATTCGATCGGCAATGTTTATTACGGTCCGAACAATGAGCGCTTTGGTATGAATCTTTTTGCTTGGTTTACTGCAACTCCCGCCTGGCTTATCCACGGTGTTTTTGAGCAGATTTTAGGTGTTAAAGCGCAGTATAACGGGCTTTTAATCGAGCCACATGTTCCAAGCGATTGGAACAGTTACAGCATTACAAAAATATACCGCGGCACAAAGTATAATATCAGATTCCAAAGAACAACGACTGACAAAGGAATTTATTTAGACGGCGAAAAGCAAGAGAATAATCTAATTAAGAGTGACAGCGCAACCTGCGATGTTTTAGTAAAGTATTAAAAAAGGAGGGGTAAAACCCTCCTTTTTTATATTTATTCAACGCTTTCAATATACTTCTTTATTGTTCTTGCGTAGCATTTGCCAAGCGCCCTTAAAAAAGGGAGCTTATTTCGCCCACGCCCCATAGGGACGTGGGCATTTATGATGCTGCCTTTAGTTCTTCATTGTATATGCTTTGCGCGGTATTGAGCATATTCTCCGCAAATATTGCGTAACCCTTGGTTGAGTCATCGACAAAAACGTGAGTAACAGCGCCGATAAGTTTTCCGTTTTGCAGTATGGGGCTACCCGACATCCCCTGCACTATTCCGCCCGTTTTTGCGATTAAATCCTTATCGGTAACCTTGATAATCATATTTTTAACTGCGCTCGCGTCACTAGTAAATGCTTTTTCTATAACGCAATCATAGTATTTAGGTTCCTTATCATCCAAGGTGCATAGAATTTGCGCTTTTCCTATCTTTATCTCCTGTTTTAAGGCAATCTTTGCAGTAACATCACCCGAAATATTATGACAGTTCACGCCATAAACGCCGGTTATTGAATTTTTACTCATATCCGCCATTTGCCCGCCTGAAAAAATGCCATGAAGCTCGCCTGTTTCATCTGCTGTGGATTTTTTTATGCCAACTATTTCTGCACCAACGAATTGTCCGCTTTCTGCAGGAATAAGCATCCCTGTATCGCTGTCGCATATACCATGGCCCAAGCCTGCAACTATATCAAGACTCGGGTTATAAAAGGTAAGCGTTCCAATGCCCGCGGTGCTATCCCTCAGCCACATTCCCGCTTTATACTTGCCATCTAAAGCCGACTGTTTTGGTGTAATTTTTAATGTCAATTCCCTATCATCACGTTTAACCTTGAGTGTAAGTGTTTTTCCGCCGCTTTCTAAAATCGCAGTTCTTATATCCTCGCTTGATTCAACATATTCGCCGTTTATATAGGTTATTATATCGCCCGATTTTAACCCGGCATTAACTGCAGGATTGATACTGCCGTTATGGGTGTCAACATCATTAAAGCCAACCACCATTGCGCCCTCGGAATAAACTTTAAGTCCAAAAGGAAGACCTAAAACCAAAACCTCATCGGTTTTAGTAACAGTAACCTGAACCCTTTTAACAGGTATAACCCCGAAAAGCGATACGGTTACATTTTTAGAGCCAACTCCGCTATCTGAGCCAATATTAACCTCCGAGCTTTTTGAACGTTCATTTGAGCAAACAAGATAATCTTTGCCATCGAAGCTTAAAGCTTCGTTTTGCTCAATATAATAATTCTCGTAAAGTGAGGTATCAAGGTAGGCTATCATAGCAAAAACCGCCGCAGACGCGACGGTTAGGCTCCAAAAAAATGATTTGATAATTTTTTTCATAAAATAACCTCCGTTTTAATTTCCGTCCTAATTTATCTTTCCTCATTTTGAAGATAGGTTTTATTTCAAAATTTTCATAAACTGCCTTCTTGACCCAAATATAACGGAATTAAAAGCGGCGTTCGATAATTATTTGAAAATTTACCTTAATTGGTGTTAATTTAATTTTAAAAGATCAGAAATAAATGATCTTGAGCGCGATTTTGGCTTAACTTGATAAAAGCCTTCGCAATCAACTAAAATTGAATCCTCTCCGATAACCTTAATATTTTCCCAAGCTATGCGCTGGTCATTTTCTCTTCCAAATATTCCGAGCATTCTTTTGCCGAATATTATGATTGAAACAAGGCGGCCCGTTTCGGTATCCATCTCAACATCAGATAAATAGCCTAAAATAGTCCCATCCTTAATACAGACAACCTGTTTTTCGCGCATATCATAAATCCCTAAATTCATAAAATCACCCGCATATATTTATGCGAAAAATTAAAAATTCATTCGTTTTTGATTTTATCGAGAACGCCTTTTTCAATTCTCGATACCTGAGCCTGCGAAATTCCGATTTCTTCAGAAACCTCCATTTGCGTTTTCCCCTCTAAAAACCTTAATGCCAATATCCGTTTTTCGCGCTCAGAGAGGGAAAAAATTGCATCTTTAAAGGCAATTTCAGATATCCAGTCGCCGTCATCATTGCCATCGCCTAGCTGGTCTAATACATAGATTGAATCGCCGTTATCAGAATAGACCGATTCAAAAATCGAAATCGGCTCGACAATGCTTTCCAAGGCTATTACGATATCCGAAACGGGCAGCTCTAAAACCTCTGCGATTTCCTCAACTGAGGGTTCGTTTTGATTTTTTTCAATAAGCGCTTCCTTTGCCTGCATCGCCTTGTATGCAACATCCTTTATAGAGCGACTTATTCGCATTGAGCTATTATCACGCAAATAGCGCCTTATTTCGCCTATAATCATTGGAACTGCATAGGTTGAAAATCTGACCATATGCGATGTATCAAAGTTGTCAATGGCCTTTATAAGCCCAATACACCCGATTTGAAAAAGGTCGTCCATATTTTCCTTGCGGTTGGTAAACCTTTGAATAACACTTAGAACCAGCCTTAAATTTCCTCTGATAAGTTCTTCCCTTGCGGCAGCTTCTCCCTGCTTTACGCGCAATAATAATTTTTCGTTTTCGCTTTCTTTTAAAACAGGCAATTTACTTGTGTTGACTCCGCAAATTTCAACTTTATTGTAATACAAAAAAATCCCTCCGGAATTTGTTAATACCATTATTGCCGAAAGGATTATTTATAATACTTTAAAAGCATTTAAAAAATAAAATTTTATATGTATAAAATTAAAAACACCGTTCTGAAATTTCAGAACGGTGTTTTATTCAACTTAGTGGTCGGAATAACTGTCATCATCTTTATTGCCAAAAGGATTTTCTATTTCAGGCATATTGCCAAGGCCGCTGGTGTAGCTGGAGGTGCCCTTATCGGCTATTAAAACGCCTATAACCGATTCTATCTCACCGCTTGACCTCTTGACAGTGAAGGAAAGCGTCTGCCCCGGTATTGTTGTTTCGATAATATCAAGCAGAATTTCACTATCGGTAATCTCGATATCGTTAACATGGGTTATAATATCACCCTTATTTAGCTTGCCAACAAAGTCGCTATCCTGGGAAACCGACTGGACATAGATGCCTCGCGGCATATCCTCGGCTTTGGAATAGATATAGTCAACCTCGGTATAGGTTATACCAAGTCGTCCTCTATCAGCAACATATCCGTTTTTAATAAGCGAATCAACCACTTTAACAACGGTTACAGAGGGAATTGCATAACCAACGCTATCATACTCTTCGCCAGCTAATTTTGCTGAGGTTATACCGACAACCTGAGAATACATATTAACCAGCGCGCCGCCCGAGCTGCCCGGGTTGATGGCAGTATTGGTTTGAATCATTTTAGTTGAATAAGAGGATGTTGTTGTAACCCTGATACCGCTCGAAGAAATAATTCCGTTAGTCAGTATCGGCAAGGTTCCGGCGCCTGAGGGAAAGCCAACAGCAACAACCTGCTCGCCGATAATAATCTCTGCCGAGTTGCCAAATACGGCGGGCTTAAGACCCGTTGCCTCAATTTTTAAAACTGCAAGGTCGCTCCTTGTATCCCCTGCGACAAACTCTGCCTCATACTCCTTGCCGTTTGAAAGTGTTACAAGGAAACGAGGTGATGAAACAGCGGAATATATATGGTCGTTTGTAACTATATATCCGTTTTCTGTATAAATAACACCGCTTGCAGAGGAAACTGCACCCTTTTTATCGGTCCAAACAGTAATGCTGACAACCGAATCCTTTACCGAATCAAATATCTTGGTGTAATCTGAGACGGGAGCATTTTCGCCCTTATTATTAAGGCTGGTTGTATTAAAGCTGGTTGTATTAAAGCTGGGAAGCTTTGTGCCACCTGCAGTATTCTTGCCGAATATAAATCCTGCAGATACCGCGATAACCAACAGCACTGCAACAGCAATTATTGAAAAGAACACCTTTATACCGTTAGCCGATTGTTTTTCGGCTTCCGGCACTGTTGAAAAAGTAACGGTCGGATCTTGAGGTTCATTAGTATTTACATCTTCTGTGGCAGGCTCATTTATTGAGGCGTTATCAACTAACGGTTCTTCTAAAGAAGCCTCCTCTGAAACATGTTCGGATACTTCGTTTTCAATTTCGTTTTCTTCTGTTTTAGGAGAATTACTCAAAATATCCTTATTCTCGTTTTCCAAATTATTGCACCCTTTCATCATTCGCCATTACGGGAAGATAATTTCAAATTCAGTATAAGAGTCCGGCATACTGTGAACCGTTATAGTTGCTTTATGAATATCAACTATTTTTTTAACAATAAATAGACCTAAGCCTGTTCCGTCCTTATTATCGGAGCGTGACCTATCGGCCTTATAGAACCTATCAAAAACATATTGCAGTTCATCCGGGTTAATACTTTCGCCGTCATTTTTTATTTTAAAATGAACCTTATTTTCGCTGTCTTTTAAAACAGAAAAATCAATTCTGCCGCTTTCATCAGCGAACTTAATAGCATTATCAACAAGGTTAAATACCGCTTGATAAATAAGGTCTCTATCTGCCAAGACAGTTATATCCGCGCCTTCTTGGAGACCATCAACAGTCAGGCTTTTAGCCTCAATTCTCTGCTCCTGCGAGAAAAGCACTTCGGCTATAACACTAACTATTGAGACCTCGCTGAAATTGGCTTTCTGCTCGCCCGATTCGAGTCTTGCTAAGGATAGCATTGACTGAACGAGACGCGATAATCTCTTTATTTCCGAAGAAACAATGGATAAATAATATTCTTTCTTATCTTTTGGAATTGTTCCGTCTAAAATACCGTCTATAAAGCCGCCGATAGTAGTCATCGGTGTTCTTAGTTCATGCGAAACATTGGCAACAAAGCTTCTGCGCATACTCTCAAGCTGAGAAAGCGAATTAGACATTGCATTAAACGATTTTGCAAGGTCAGCAATTTCATCGTTTCCTGCTTCGGGAATTCTTGTAGAAAAATCACCTTTAGACATATTATTTGCTGCTTTTGAAAGCAGGTTTATAGGGCGGACAAGCTTTTTTGTTATAAGGAAAATAACAACGAACATAATTATAAGCGGCAATAACGCACAAACGGCATAAATGTTTGCAAGCTCGAACCACATAGCCTTCAGAAGCGATGCCGCTGAGGAAATAAGAACATAACCTGCAATACTTCCGTCAGAATTATAATAAGGTGTTGCGGCAGTATAATGTATGTTATTAAAATGATTGCCCAATCTGCCTATTTCAAAAAACTCGCCGTCTGCAGCATTTTTCAAAACCAATTTTGGTACACCCTGATTAGAATGGGAGCAAACCTTTGACTCTCTCCATTCCTTGCAGCTGCACAAGAAAACATTGCCCTCAGTATCACAAATATAGGCATCACCCGAAACAGCATTCGACACAACATTAGTAATACCGTGAAGGCTTATATAAAAATTGGTTGAGTTATCGGTTTCGCCCGATATTACCGAAGAAATAGTTGAGCAGTTATCCATAAGCAGCTCTTTTTTTTCGTTAAAAAGATAGTTAGAAACGGTAACGCTCAAAAGCGCGAGTATGATTACCATACTGAGCACCATTGCAATAGCGGTGGAAAGAAAAATCTTATAAAATAATCTATTTTTCATTTTTTAATTCTGCTTTAATTCAAATTTATAGCCAACGCTCCAAACAGTTTTAATAGACCATTTATCCGAAACGCCCTCTAATTTTTCTCTTAATCTCTTAACATGAACATCAACAGTTCTGGAGTCGCCGTAATATTCAAAGCCCCAAACCTCATCAAGCAACTGGTCGCGCGAATACACGCGGTTAGGATTGCTTGCAAGATGATAGATAAGCTCTAACTCCTTAGGAGGGGTGTCAATCTGCTTTCCGTCAACAATAAGCTCATAGTTAGTAAGATTGATTGTCAGCTTATCTAATTTAACAATTTTTTCCGCCTCGTTATCAGCGCCGCCTGCTCTTCTTAGCACAGCTTTTACTCTTGCAACAACCTCCTTTGAATCAAAAGGCTTTGTCACATAGTCATCAGCGCCTAAATCAAGACCTAATATTTTATCAAAGGTTTCACCCTTTGCGGTTATCATAATTATAGGAACATCGGAAGTTTTCCTTATAGTCCTGCTAACCTGCCAACCATCCAATTTTGGCAGCATTATATCAAGTAAAATAAGGTCAGGCTCCTCTATGTTAAACTTAACAATAGCCGCTTCTCCGTCATTAGCGATAACGGTGCTGAAGCCTTCCTTTTCAAGATATAATCTTAACAATTCGCATATATTAGTATCATCATCAACAATCAGAATTTTTTTGTTTGCCAATTTTTACGCCCCCCAAAATTTTCTTATAACTCATTTTAACCTAATTCAAGGTTTAGTTTATGAATAAATTATTAAATTAATTTACTATATTATTGAAATATCGGTAAAAAAGCTCTAAAAAACAAATGAAAAGAAAAAGCCGCCTCAGGCAAAACCTGAAACGGCCTTAAGAATTCAGAAAATTATGCCTCTTCCTTCATCTTTGCGAAGCACTCGCTGCAATATACCGGACGGTCATCGCGCGGCACAAAGGGAACCATTGCGGGTTTACCACAATTTGCGCAAACTGCTTCATGCATTTCTCTCGGGGCCCTTGCGGCATTCTTTCTTGCATCGCGGCACTTCTTGCAGCGCTGGGGCTCATTTACAAATCCTTTGGACTCATAGAACTCCTGCTCGCCAGCAGTGAACACGAACTCTTCGCCGCAATCTTTGCATTTAAGGGTCTTGTCTTCGAACATGTTTTTTACCTCTCTCAATTGAGTATTTTAGCCCCGGACGGAATTGCACCGACATCTTTGGAATACAACGCTCTTTCTTTTTTAAGCTACAAAGGGCATATTATCATTTTAATTTTGCTCGGATTCTGAAAACAGCATTATTGATTGATTTTGTATCAACCTTCTGCTCTTTTGCAATCTGAGACTTTGAAGCTCCGCTTAAAAGGCTTGAGAAAACAGAAAATTCAAAGCTTGAAAGCTCTGCCTTAGCCTTTTTGACAAGCGCCGAATATTCATCCTTTATGGAAACAGTATATTCAGGGCCGGGAGTTTTATCAGCAATATCAATGCCTTCAATATCAACCTTCATTGCTGCGGGAATAACCGAATTTCTGCCCGACTTTCTCAAATAATCTATAATAGCCGAGTCAATACATCTGGTTGCAAAGGTTTTAAACGAGGAACGCTCACCATCAAACCTTGAGATTGCATTATAAAGGCCAATATTCCCCTCTTGAATAAGGTCCTCAAGTTCATTTTCATTGGAGGAAAAATGCAACGCACGAAGCTTTACAAGCGGAGCAAATTTTACCAGCACAAATATCGGATTCAAATCCTCATTATTTTTTTCAAAAGCAGTCAAATCTTTCATATGCGGCAAAACTATCTACCTCAATAAACAGACATTGATATAATTATCCTATTTTTTTGATATTACACTATTTTTATTAGGTTGTCAAGCGAGTTTTTGTTTAAAATGTCAAATTCGACACCCTTCGACCCGTTACAAGACATTTTGCGTTATTGACATGGAGTAAAATTTGTATTAAAATTAAAATAAAGTTTTTTTAGAGGAGAAACGAAACTTGAACGAGCAAAAACTTTACGAAATTTGGACTAAAAATGCAACCCAAGACCCCGACCTTATTCCCGAGCTTATCGCGGCCAAAGGTAACGAGGAGCTTATAACCGATATGTTCTACCGCGAGCTTGAATTTGGCACTGCGGGATTAAGAGGAGTTATAGGTGCCGGAACCAACAGAATGAACGTCTATACTGTTGGCCGAGCAACTCAGGGAATTGCAGATTATATAAATAGTATTACCAAGAACGGCAAGGTTGCCATTGCTTATGACAGCCGCATTAAATCCGAGCTTTTTGCAAAAACAACTGCCGCGGTTTTCGCTGCAAACGGCATTAAAGCATATATTTATCCCGAACTCATGCCGACTCCGATGCTTTCTTTTGCAGTTCGTCATTTAGGATGCGATGCAGGTGTTGTTATAACCGCAAGCCACAACCCCGCTAAGTATAACGGATATAAAGCCTACGGACCTGACGGTTGTCAGTTAAACGTTGAAGCAAGTAAATTCGTTTTTTCTTATATCGAGAAAACCGATTTCTTCTCAGGAATTAAGTTTATGGATTATGAGGAAGGCTTAGCCTCGGGTAAAATCGAATATATCGGCGACGATACTATCGAAGCCTTCTTGAATAACGGTCTTTCACAGTCTATTTCAAAGGGCGTTTTTGATAATTCCGATTTCTCGGTTATCTATACTCCCATTCACGGAACGGGCAATAAGCCTGTCAGACGGATACTTGATATGGCAGGGGTTAAAAATATTACCGTTGTTAAGGAACAGGAAAGCCCTGATGGCAACTTCCCTACTGCTCCCTATCCCAACCCCGAGCTTAGCCAGCCTTTTGAGTGCGCATTAAAGCTTGCCGAGGAGCTGCGGCCTGATATTTTACTTGGAACCGACCCCGACTGTGACCGTGTTGGTATCGCCGTTTTAAAAGACGGTAAGTATCAGCTTATGACCGGAAATCAGGTTGGCGTATTACTGCTTGACTATGCGCTATCCCGCCGTAAAGAGCTCGGCACCTTACCCGAAACTCCCGTTGCGGTTAAAACCATTGTTACAACCGACCTTTGTTGCTCAATTGCCGAAAAATACGGTTGCGAGCTTCGCAACGTTTTAACCGGCTTTAAGTTTATTGGAGAACAGATAGCAGGACTTGAGGAAATCGGCCACCCTGAGCGTTATATTCTCGGCTTTGAGGAAAGCTACGGCTACCTTTTCGGCACCTTTGTCAGAGATAAGGACGCCGTTACCGCTTCACTTCTGATTTGCGAAATGGCTTGCTACTACAGAAATAACGGCAAAACCCTTTTTGATCGCTTAGAAGAAATCGAAGAAGAACATGGCTTCTATATAAACAAGCAATCAAGCTACACCTTTGAGGGGCAAGCCGGTATGAACACTATGGCAGCAATTATGGCAGGACTGAAGCAAGAGCCTCCAAAATCGATTGCAGGCTATGATGTTACAGAGGTTAAAGATTATAGCAAATCGGTTGCAACTAACCTTTTAACCGGAAAGACTGCCGAAATCAAGCTGCCCAAATCAGATGTTATTGAGCTAAGGCTTGAAAATGGTTGTTCGCTGATAGTTCGTCCATCGGGAACCGAGCCTAAGATTAAAATTTATATCTCAGCAATAGGCAGAACAAAGCGAGAATCCGAAGCTATATGCGAAAAGCTAAAGCTTGCAGGCGATTCTTTAATGAAATAAAAAACAAAAACGCGGTAGTGTTATTAACACTACCGCGTTTTTTATTATGAATGCTCTAATACTTTAGTTTTAAAAATGCGGGTTTTAAACTGCTTTACATCGTTTATAAAGTTCTTCCCATCAAATATCATACATAAGAGGATGGACAACGGTGTAACAAGCACAAAGACGGGGCAAATCATCCAGAACCAAGGCCAATATTTTTCCTGGCCGACAAATTCTCCAACAGAAACTGTTTTGAAAAACTTTGGCGTAAACAATGCTAAGAAGCTTCCTATTGCATCGTTTTCTCCGGGGCCCCATATGTAAGAGGTGTTTTTATAGCCGATTGAGAAAAATTCCTCTCTTGCTCTTAGCGGAATAAAGCCAAGCTCTGACTGGAACAGCTGATTAAGCATTATAAACAGCATCAGCAATAGTAAGCCTATCGGTGCTCTGTAAACACGCTTATAGGATAGCTTGTGATGTCCGAGCAGAACCATCAAAAGAGGAACTGAAAGCAGCATCCAATGGTGGAAATAGAAGCGGACAATATCAAGCTGCTCGGCCAACTGATTAACCTTAGCAATCGGCTCCTCAGGATAAAACAGAGCGATCAGGCCGCTTAAAACGCCGATATAGAACATATAGTCCTTAAAGCATTCCTTTTTAGATAAGAACATAAAAGGAAACAGCGCAATATTTGCGGCGCATATATTAACAAACCAGCTATCTCTCAGCATTCTTGCTTCATCAACACTGTAAGGCGGAATAAATACCTTTAGAAAATGAAGCAAAAAGCCAAATGCCAAAATTGAAAACAAAACAATTTTCTGAGTTTTCTCGCTGCGGTTTTTTAACAAGAAATATAGTCCAAAAAAAGTAGCAGCCGCTAATATAAGCCAAAAGAAATACCAGAAATTAAACATAGAAATAACCATTTTACCCTGCTCCCCATTGAATCTATTTCTACATCAATAATTTTAAATCTTAAAAGTCAGAATTTACAACCACAAAGTAAAGTCTGACTATATTTATTTTACGAGTATCAGTTAGCAGGTGTTGTGGGAAGCTGGGCGGTGGGGTCGGTTATACCGCCCTCAACAGCTCCCTTTCCTTCACCCTCGCCTTCAGGAAGAATAACAGGGTCAACATATTCAGGCAAAAGCTCACCCGGGTGCGCCGTGCAACTGCCCGGCAACGAATAGTTGGTCTTATAATATCCTAAAGTGGTTTGAGTGCATTGATCGGTTGCGAGCAAGCCTGTTGACTCGCAATAATATCTTCTTGTTATAAACTCACTGCGTTTAAACTCTTTAGGCTCAAGGTCCTTATGAACCTCTTTCATAACAGCAGTCCACATTTTCTTAGCAAGAGTTGAGTTTCTTAATGTTTCGTTACTATCAAAGCCGAACCAGCAGGAGCCAACATAATAGGGTGTTCCGCCAACAAACCAAGAATCACGAGTATCACTCGAGGTTCCGGTTTTAGCATAGGCTTTCATGGTTTCACTAAAGCCCTGAGCAATACTACCTGTTCCTTCAGATCCGTAAACAACACCCTGAAGCAGCTGATTCATAATAGTAGCAGTATTTTCATCGATAGCAGTTCTGCCATCGCCCTGCTCTAAAATGGTATTACCGTGCTGGTCCATCATTTTAATAAATGTGGTAGGTTCATAGTAATTACCAAGGTTACCGAATATAGCGAATGCGGCGGCAGACTGGGTAGTTGTTATGCCCTCGTGTGTTCCGCCAAGGCCAAGCGATGAAAGGTTAAGGTCCTCGGTGGCATCAAGGCGGTCAAGTCCCAAGGTGTTAGCAACAAAATAGTAGGAGTTCTGAACGCCCATCTGCTTAACAAGCTTAGCAGGTATAGTATTCATTGATACTTCAAGTGCTTTAGCTATAGTTACCTTTCCGCGATATTTATTATACCAATTCTTAGGACCGGGAGTTTTATCGGGATAGTAATTATCAAGCGGATTATCATCAACTATCTGCGAATAATGAATAAGATTTTTCTGCAAAGCCAAGGCATAAGCCGCAAGCGGCTTTATGGTTGAACCGGGCTGACGATAGGACATGGTTGCGCGGTTAAGACCGCGGTTATCGGTTTTAACGCCTGAGCCGCCAACGATGCCGACAATATGGCCCTCATAATCCATAACAGTCATCGCAGACTGAACGTATTTAGTATTATCCTTGCGGCTCTGTAAGGTAAAATATGTTTTTTCTTTTTTATATTCCTTATCGAGCGCGTTTTGAACATCAACATCAAGTGTGCAATAAATCTTATATCCGCCGTTATAGAAATGCTTGGAGGCATAAGACCTATCCATACCCTTTTCTTCAACCAATCGGTCAATAACCTCTTCAATAAGGGTGTCAACGAAATAGTTATTAACCTCTATTGAGCTAACGGAGGACTTATCCGCAACAATGGTAAGCTCCTCTGCTTTAGCCGCATTATACTGGTCCTTAGTTATATAGCCCTGGTCATACATTAGCTTAAGAACGGTATTTCTACGCTCTTTATTGTTATTAGGATTTCGGTCGGGCCTATATTTTTCGGGGTTTTTAGCCAAAGATGCCAAGGAAGCGCACTCAACAAGGGTTAATTCACTCGTACTCTTGCCGAAATAGTAGTTCGATGCAACCTCAACGCCATACATACCGCCTGCAAGACAGATTGTATTAAGATAGCATTCTAGGATTGTATCCTTCTCATACTCACCCTCTAAATATCTTGCGCGCATAATCTCTCTGATTTTACGCATCGGGGTCTGCTCATCATCGCCTGTAAGGTTCTTAACAAGCTGCTGAGTTATGGTTGAACCACCCTGATTAGAGGAATAAAGGTCAATAAACATATTGGCAAAGGCGGAAACGGTTCGCTTCCAGTCAATACCGTTATGCTTTTCAAAGCGCTTATCCTCAACCGCTATAAAAGCATAGCGAAGGTTATAAGGCATCTCTCCAAAATCAACCCAGATACGATTTTCAACGCCATGAAGCCTCTTGTATTCCTCGAATTTGCCCGTGTCTTTATTAAGAGTATAAATAGATGTTGTATAATCAAGAGTTAACTCATCAAGGTCCTCATGAACAGTATCATCAACAAAGTTAAAAACATAAACCGCAAAAGCACCAACAACTAAGCAACCTGTTATAACGCCGATTAGGAATACAGATAATGCAACCTTACCGAAAGTCCTCAGTTTCTTTTTAAGCAATGCTTTTTTATCTTCAATTTGCTCTTTTTTAATTTCCTTGCGCTTCTTGCCGAATGAAGCAAGGCTTAACTCCTGTTCCTGCTCCTCGGCCTTAGGCTCATTAAGATTAACAAAAGCATCCTCATTAGAAAGAGAATTATCCTCATTAAAGGAAGCTAAGTTAAAAACATCATCTGATATTTCGGGCTCTTTTTTGGATTTTGAACTTGCAAAATACTCAAGGTCATAATCATTGCCGTTATTATTTTTGTTTTCAAAATCACTCACGAGCAACACCTCCTAATCTTTTGATGCACTTTGATTTTATCACAAAATTATCGTTTTGTGTGTTACAGTATTGTTACTAATTCCTTGTCCGGTTAAGATTTTAATTATATTATATTCTGCTGAATATAAAACTTATTCCCCGCCAACACTAAAACCAATGGAATAGGTTAGGCGAAACCATCTTGTTTCGCCGCTAAAGCCACTTTTTGAGTGACTTGTCTAAACGCTTTATGAGCGTTTAGACAAACTACAATCGTTATAAAATAAGGAGGGGTTAATTTGAACAGAATTATGTGGATAACAGCATTTATTATGCTATGCCTGTTTTCTGCTGTTTACCTGACGGTTGATGCAATCGGAACCGGCAATAATGATAGTTATAATAACCAATCGCAAATAGTTTACACAGTTAAGGAATATGAGGGGAAAATTGCCGTTTTTATTGACGGCAACGAATCGCCCGAAAGAATACTCGAAAGTCCTTATATAAGGGACCTTCCTCAATATGACCGAGATTTATTAAAAATCGGTATTCCCGCCTATTCAGAGGCCGAGCTCAACACGATTTTAGAAGACTACGATGAATAATTTAAGACAATGAATCAAGATATTGCTTTGCAGCAATAAAATCTTTATCCTTAGAAAGACCATTAATAAATCGGTATTTCAGTTCATTTTCGGGGTATTCTACCGCGATATCGGGAATAACGCCAATGCCATCTAGGCAGGTTCCGTTTTTTGTATAGTATTTACCGATTGTGAATTTAATAAGCGAGCCGTCAGACAAACTGAATGTCTTCTGAACAACGCCCTTGCCATAGGTTTTTCTGCCAACTGTTTTAGCTTTGTTATAGTCCTTTAAGGATTGAGAAAACAATTCTGATGCGCTCGCGGTTGACTCATCAGTTAAAACAACCATTGGCAAATTTTCTTCTAACTTATCGGAATTATATGTTTCATTTAATCTTTCGTCCTTATATTCGACTCTAACCATCAGGCCCTCAGGGATAAGCATATCAACCATAGCGTTAACCGAATCCAAGGTTCCGCCGCCGTTGCCTCTAAGGTCAAAAATAAAGCCCTTAACACCTTTGGCCCTCAAATCTTCTAATACAGATTTGAATTGCTCGGGAGATTTATTATTAAAGGTGGTAATCTGAATATATCCATAATCGCCCTGCTTACTATAAAAGACCGACTGAGAATCATAATTGGCAAGCTTTAATTTAACCAAAACTTCCTTTTGATTGCGTAGAACAACCAAGGTTAATTCTGTGCCAAGCGGCTGGCTCTTTATATACTGCATAGTATTGCTATATCCATATTCGCTGACCTTCTTATCATCAATTTTGACAATTTGGTCATTTTGTTTTAGACCTGCTTTTTCGGCAGGGCTGCCCTTATGAACCTCAAGAACCAGTATATTCAAGGTATCAGGGTGAGAAGAAACCTGAACACCCATTCCCGAATTAACCCCTTTAAAGCTGTTGAGGCTTTCTATTGCCTCTTCTTTTGAAAAATACTGAGCGTATTTATCGTTTAAACCTGCAGTATAACCCGCGGCAAGATAGTTTGCCATAACATCGGCATCCACCTCACCAACATAGTATTTTTCTACAAGACTATTGATTTCCGAAAGCTTGGCATTATAAGCATCTAAATCGTTTCTTGGTGCTATTACAAAGCACTGAAAAGCAAATGCAGTTATTAAAACCGAAACCAGTATAGCAAAACAGACAACGGTTACTAGATGCTTTAACGAATAAGTTTTTTCCATAAATAAAACGCCCCAATTGCAGAAATGCGGACTGAATATTCAGTCCGCATTTTGATTTAAAAGAAATTCATAGGATTGACCGTGCCGTAATTGAGCGGGTGCTTATTCGGGTTATCATTAACACGAATTTCAAAATGCAGGTGGTATCCCGTTGATGCGCCGGTTGTTCCAACGTATCCAATCGTTTGACCCTTCTTAACCTTATCCCCAACCTTAACAATATACTTGCTCATATGGGCATAAAGAGTTACATACGACTTACCGTCAGATGCTTGACCATGGTTAATCATAACATAGTAACCATAGCCGCCATAGTTATATGAAGCAATAGATACTGTTCCATCAGCTGCAGCGCGAATCGGCTGACCCTTAATTCCTGCGCCACCGATATCAATACCCTTATGGAACTTACGCTTTCCCGTAATGGGGTGGATTCTGTATCCGTAAGGCGAGCCGACTTTTTTGTATTTTTCAAGAGGCCAGAGGAAGTCACCCTCCATAATCTGATCCTTACCAACGCCTAAAGCCGCCTCAATCTCAGCTTCAAACTCTTTAATAGCATCCTCAATGGCATCAGCCTGATTTTGAACGGCATTGATACTGTTGTTGATATCTGAAATCTCAGCATTAACCTCTTTGGCATCATCTTTAAGCTCAGCCTTTTTAGCATTCAAGGTTGCCTTTATAGCTTCCTGGTCTTCCTGAAGCTTTTTAATTTCAGCCTCTTTAGCCTGGATATCCTTAATATCATTTGAAACTCTTTCGGTAAGAGCGCTGTCATAGGCGGTAAGGCTTCTTGTTATTTCAGTTTTTGAAAGCAGGTCGGTAAAGTTTTCAGCGCTTAATAAAAGCGCAAGAGAGGAGGCAGTCATGCCGCCGCTCATATATATAGCTCTGATACGCTTTTTAAAAGCAAACTTTGCTTCTTCTAGCTCGGCATTTTTTGCTTTAATTTCATTGCCAAGCTGTTCTACCTGTTTTTCTGATGTCCATAACTGGTGGTTACAGGTGTCAATCTGTGACTGCAGGTTAGCAATTTTTCTATTTATAGCCTGCTTGATGGTGTTCTGCTCGGCTTTATCAGCCTTAAGATCTTTAATTTCTGATTCAAGATGCTTTTGCTCTTCCTCAAGTTCCTTTATCTGCTCTTTATAGCTATCAACAAGCTCTTCCTTTGTTGCGGCTTTAACTTCTATAGGAGCAAGAAACGGAACGCTCAAAACAGTTACTGCACATAATAAAATAGCTAAAAATCTTTTAAAGTGCACGGAATTCACTGCCTTCCTTTTTTAAATATTTATTTATCATAAATGCGCTGGAAAGTAAGCCGGCGAGGCAACCGATACCAATAAAGAGTCCAAACACGGTCCATAAAAATTCCGAGAACGGAACAACATTAGCAAGACCAAGTTCGGTTTTAACGGCGCCTTTAACGGCATTATAAACGAAATATAAAATCGCGGTGGTGATACAAGCCGAAGCTGTGCCGATAGTTACACCTTCAACAATAAAGGGCAAGCGGACAAAAGAATCGGTTGCGCCAACCGCCTTCATAATGCTGATTTCCAATTTTCTGTTATACATTGTTACGCGAATTGTATTAGAAACGATAACAATGGAAATAACCAACAATAATGCGATTATCCAGAAACCGACAATGTTGATTGCCTTTTCAATGGCAATCATCTTCTTAGCGATATCCTGAGCCGATGAGGTTCTGGCAACGCCTGTTATTCCTTCGATTTCCTCTATTGTTTCAGAAAACTTTTCCAAATTGCGCATTGTTATCTTTGCGCTGCTTGAGAAAAGGTTTCCAAATTCACCCTCACCTAAACTATCGAAAGCTTCACGCTGGTCTTCAGGCAAGGATTCTCTTGCATCCTTAAGCGCTTGTTCGCTTGTGATAAACTCAACGCTTCTGACATTTTCGAGGTCACCTATCTTTTCACAGATAAGGATTGCATCAACATAGGATTTAACAACATAATCATCCTCAGTAACAGAGGCGGCCGCATCATCCTCGGTTTTCTTATCCTCGGTTTTTTCATAAATTGCATGGCTCTTATCATCAAAATAAGCCATAACAACATTTTCTTTTTCAAGTTCGTTTAACGCATGGTCAACGTTTGCAGAAATTGCAACTGCAAGACCGATAACCGACATACACGCAACCAGCACACCGATAGATGCTACCGACATCAGCTTATTAGCCCATATATTCTTAAAGCCGTTGTCGGTAAGATATTTTACGCTCGTCAGTTTCATGCTAAACCTCCGTTCGCATTATCGGCAACAATTCTACCGTTTTCAATCATAATGACACGCTGACCAAAATCGCGGACAAGCTGATGTTCATGAGTAACCATCAGAATTGTTGTTCCTCTGCGGTTAATCTCGGTTAAAAGCTCAACTATCTCATAAGACATATTGGGGTCAACGTTGCCGGTAGGCTCATCAGCAATAATAAGGTTCGGTTTGTTTACAAGGGCTCTGGCCAAACCAACTCTCTGCTGCTCACCGCCCGAAAGCTCGGCCGGCTTGCATCTTGCTTTTTCAGCAAGACCGACTAAGTTAAGCGCCTTTGAAACATTTTTTCTGATTTCCTGCCTGGAAGCTCCAACAACATGCATTGAGAATGCAACGTTATCAAAAACATTCATATTGGGAATAAGGCGGAAATCCTGGAAAACGATGCCCATTGTTCTGCGGAAATAGGGCACTTCTTTTCTTTTCATTTTGGTCAGCTTAAAGCCGTTAACGGTAATCTCACCGGTGTTAGGCTTTTCCTCGCGCATAATGAGCTTCATAAATGTGCTCTTACCTGCACCCGAGGGACCAACGACAAAGACAAATTCGCCTTTATTTATTTGAATATTTACATCATCGAGAGCGCGTGTTCCGTTAGTGTAGTTCTTCGAAACGCCTTTAAATTCAATTATAGGCTGTGCAGCTTTGATCGCGCCCTTAGCTATCGAAAAATCCTCGTTAATTGTTCTCACTCTTTCTCGTTAATATTTAACAGGATTTGCTCTTAGGTATTTCTTAACCATCAAAGCAATCTTAAAGATAATAGCATGGTCAAACTCTCTTAAATCGAGACCTGTGATTTTCTTGATTTTCTCAAGTCTGTAAACCAAGGTGTTTCTATGAACAAAGAGTTTTCTTGATGTTTCAGAAACATTAAGGTTGTTTTCAAAGAATTTTTGAATTGTAAACAAGGTTTCCTGGTCAAGAGTTTCAATAGACGCGGTCTTGAATACCTCACGCAAGAATGACTCGCAAAGGGTTGTGGGGAGCTGATAAATAAGCCTTGCAATCCCAAGGTTATCATAATTTACAATTGCCTTTTCAGTATCAAAAACCTTGCCGACCTCTAAAGCAACCTGAGCCTCTTTAAAGGAACGGGCAAGTTCCTTTAATCCCTCAACAGTAGTTCCGATACCAACAACAGCGTTAGTATAATAGAACTCGCTTGCCAAGGTATCAACTATAGAGCCTGCAAGGTTCTCAAGGTCAGTTGAATCGATTCCTGACTTGATCTCTTTAACGAGAGCAATATCGGTATCACTGATATTTATAATGAAATCCTTATTCTTATCGGGGAAAAGATTCTGAATAATGTCATAAACCGAAATATCGTTATTAGGATTTACTCTGATAAGAAAAACGGTTCTTGCAACATCGCTGTTAAAACGAAGCTCACGAGCCTTAAGATAAATATCGCCGGGGAGGATATTATCAAGGATGATATTCTTTATAAAGTTGCTGCGGTCATACTTCTCATCATAATAAAATTTGATATTAGAAAGAGAAATAGAAAGAATTGAAGCATATTTAGCAGCCTGAGGGTCATTACCTTCAACAAACAAAATATATTCAGGACGCTGCAAAGTTCCAAAAGGCTTATAAGTATATTGGCCCTTAACGAAAGCTTCATTAGAGGTAAGATTACCTGCCGAGAACATAATCTCATGAGTTTCACCAATCTTGCCAAGCTCGCTGCAGGCAATAACAGTATAGTTCTCATCGATAACACCTACGGTTCTATCGATTGCATCCTTGATCTGATGAATAACACCCTGGAAAAGTCTGTTTGACAATTCAAAACACCCTTTCTATTTTGATGCTATGGTTAAGCTACTTCTTTTTGCACCAATCCAAATTTGGACATAGTAATATTACGTTATCATTTTACACAATAATCACCTTTTTTTCAAGTGCAAAATGTCAAAAAACACAAAAAAGTTACAATTTGATTACAAATTCCGCGTTATGTAAACCTAATTAAGCAATTTGCACATAGGTTTTGAGGGTGTTTGTTCTAAAACAACAAAAAAAGAAGCACAATTTTGGTAAGTTGTGCTTCTTTTGAACAACAAACTATTAAGATTTATATCAGTTGGTAATGGTTACATTGGTATCCTTATCAAAAATATGAATCTTTCCGGGCTCAATTGTAATCTTAATGGTTTCACCGGGACGAGCAGTAGAAGTCGGAGCAACACGGCCGTTAATGTTCTGACCTTCGCATACGGTGTAGATATATTTTTCTGCACCCATAAGCTCGGTAACTTCAACGTTTGCCTCAACGATACCATCGGGGAACTTAGCAATGAGCTCTTCCTCATCATGAACATGCTCAGGACGAACACCGATGATAACCTCTTTATTAGCATAAGGCTCAAGGCAGTTATCCTTGTTCTTGGATTCAGGAAGTCTGATTTTATACTTAACACCGGAACGGGTCTTAGTATCCTCAGAACCAAACTCAACAAAGAATGTGTCATCCTCTTTAAGAACCTTAGCATCAAGGAAGTTCATCTGAGGTGAACCAATGAAGCCTGCAACGAAGGAGTTGCAAGGAAGGTCATAAAGATGCTGAGGAGTATCAACCTGCTGAACAATACCATCCTTCATAACAACGATACGAGTTCCCATTGTCATAGCTTCGGTCTGGTCATGAGTAACATAGATAAAGGTTGTTCCAAGTCTTAAATGGAGCTTAGAAATCTCGGTGCGCATCTGTGCACGAAGCTTAGCATCCAAGTTGGAAAGCGGCTCGTCAAGGAGGAATACCTTAGGCTCACGAACGATAGCACGGCCGAGAGCAACACGCTGACGCTGACCACCGGAAAGAGCAGCAGGCTTACGCTGGAGAAGATGCTCGATATCAAGGATTCTTGCTGCCTCTTCAACGCGACGCTTGATTTCCTCCTTCGGAGTCTTACGAAGCTTAAGGCCGAATGCCATATTATCAAAAACGGTCATATGAGGATAAAGAGCGTAGTTCTGGAAAACCATCGCGATATCTCTATCCTTAGGAGCAACGTCATTAACAAGACGGTCGCCTATATAGAGCTCACCTGCGCTGATTTCTTCAAGACCGGCAATCATACGAAGAGTTGTTGATTTACCGCAGCCCGAAGGACCAACTAGAATAATAAATTCCTTATCTTTAATCTCAAGATTGAAATCCTGAACAGCCAAAACGCCGCCGGGATACTTTTTGCAAATATTGCGAAGTGAAAGACTTGCCATATTTTTTCCTCCTAAAGTCTATAAGCCATTATTAACTTATAAAATTATAGCAAATAACATTTGAAATATCTATACCCTATTTGTCCAAACTTAAGGTTGTAATTTTATGCGATTTATATAATTTGTAAATAACTAAATGAAATTTTAACTAATCATAACAAAATATTGTGGATTATTTTAGTGAATTCGCTAAATCCATTAGTTCATCATCGGTTAATTCACGAAATTCGCCTTCTTTTAATTTTTCATCCAAAACAACACCGGCAATTCTATGCCTATGAAGCGAAACAACACCCGCTCCAACAACGCCGAGCATTCTTTTAATTTCGTGATACTTACCCTCGGTTATAACAATAGAGAGGTATTCCTCCGTATTGTCAAGATGTTTCACTTTTGCAGGTCGGCATTTCGTTTTGTCAGCAAGCGTAACTCCGCTCTCCAAGACCTTTATATCCTCATTGGTTATCGGCTTGTCCACCTTAACAAAATACTCTTTTTCAACCATATTTTTAGGCGACATAACCTTATGGCCAAAATCGCCGTCGTCGGTCACTATCAAAAAGCCCGTTGTATCCTTATCAAGACGGCCTACGGGAAAAAGACCGCTTCTTTTATGAGTTCTATAAACTAAATCAACGACCGTTTCTCTTTGTTTATCAGTGGATGCCGATAAAATTCCCTGTGGCTTATTAAGCATAACATAAATATATTTTTTATACTCTGCTTTCTTTCCGCCAAGGGTTACTTCTGCCTTTTGTGGCACCTTAAAAGCGGCGTCCTTTATAACAGTATTATCTATAGTAACCGAGCCTTTTTTTATTTCGTTTCTCGCATCTTTTCTTGAAATTGAAAAGGAAACCGAAATATACTTATCAAGTCTTTCTGCCATCTTTCCTCACTTTAAGGGCCTTATGCTACCGCCTATATTGGTTGAATAAATATCGGCAGCAACAATTATTCCGTCAAAGGTCATAACCTCAGCGAACAAGGAGCCTTCGTCCTCAACATTTATAATCGGATATGTGTATCTTTTAAGGGTTTTGCCCTTGTATATCTCAAGGTCAAAGCCCTGCTCTTTTTGAATTTTATTATAATTATAATAAACATCATTAAAGGCTGCAGGAACTTTTATTTCATCCTCTTTTAAAGCCTTTATATCAACCTCTATATGAAATGAAGATATGTAATCATAAACCGATTGACTGTTTCTTGCCTCAACAGCTTTTGAGCCTTCTTTATTTAACGATACAACGAGCACCGCGGATAAAATAACCGCCGCTATAAAGCTTAATGTAAATGTTCCCTTCGGCATTTTAAATGATGTTATAAACATAAAATATCACCGAAAGAAAATATGCAAATTTTATGGCTTATATTACCTCTTTATAATGCAGACTGCATGAGCCGACGCGCCTAAAAGCTCGCCTGTGAAACCCAGCTTCTCCTCGGTTGTTGCCTTAACATTTACAGCATCTATTGAAACTCGGCAATCCCCAGCAATATTCTTTCTCATTTCATCTATAAAGGGTGCTAGCTTCGGTTTTTGCATAACAACGGTGGCATCAATATTTGATACCTCATATCCCTTATCTTTAATAAGGCCTACAACCTCTTTTAAGAGGACACGGCTGTCAGCATCTTTATACTTTTCATCGATATCGGGGAAATGCTTACCTATATCGCCCAACGCGGCGGCGCCAAGCAAGGCATCACTTATCGCATGAAGCAAAACATCGGCATCGGAATGGCCTAAAAGACCTGATTTAAACGGAATGGTAACGCCGCCAACAATTAGCTTTCTGCCCTCGCTAAAGCGATGAACATCATATCCATGGCCAATTCTTATATCCATTATTTCCCATCCTTAGTTACTAGATAATTTGCAAATCCAAGGTCATCTGTGGTTGTGATTTTGGTATTGTTATAATCGCCCTCAACTGTATAAACGGGGTAGCCAAAAGCCTCAATCAACGAGCAATCATCTGTAAAAACGCTCAAATCATTAGCAGCTTCTATAGCATTTTTAAAAACAGAATAAGTAAAGCCCTGCGGAGTCTGAACTGCCCTTAGAGTGCTCCTATCGGGAGTTGAAACAATAAGCCCATCAGGTTTTACAACCTTAACTGTATCCTTGACATTGACAGCGCATGTTGCAGCAGAATAAGCCTTAGCCGAAGCTAAAACGCGCAAAATAACCTCACTTGTAACAAAAGGTCTTGCACCGTCATGAATAAGCACAATCTGCTCCTCACTACTTAACATTTTAAAACCGTTATAAACCGACTCCTCGCGGCAAGCTCCGCCTGCAACAATATCGGTAACCTTTTTAAAGCCATACTCGTCACAAAGCTTTTGCATAGGCAAAACGCTTTCTTCTTTTGTTACTACAACTATATTTGAAATTTCTTTTAAGGCCTCGAACGCCATAATAGTTTTTGCGGCAACAGGCATATTCCCTATTTTAGCAAAAATCTTATCTATTCCGTTCATTCTGCCCGAACTGCCGCCGCAAACAATTATTGCTGAGGCTTTAAGCTCAATATTATCGGTAGTAGCGGTCCAGTTCAATGCAGTCTGCAAAACAGCCATAGTTCACCCCAAAATTAAATCCCCCAAATTCAAATCGGCTTTATTTCCGATAAGAACGCGGGGGACTTTTAATCACATAAAACTTTTATAAAGGCAGGAATTACTCATCCTTACCGTCGCATCCGCAGCACTCATCGCATGAAAAATCAAACTCAAGCTCTTCGCCGCAGTTAGGGCACTTGATGCCGCCCTCGTCAATCATCTCATCGTCAAGATAAATAATGTCATGGCAGGTCGGGCATTCAACTTCATAGCAGAAGTCATCATCGTCATCGTCATCATCGAACTCATCGTAGTCCTCATCCTCATAGAAGTCTTCCTCTAATGCGGCGAGGTCCTCATCAACTGCATCAATCTGGTCACACATATCGGCAACCAAGTTGGCAATATCCTCTAAAGCATCGATAAGAGCGGTAACAACCTTATCCTTCTTCTCATCGTTATCAAAGCCTGCATTTTCTGCAAGGCCCTTGATGTAAGCAACTTTTTCAGTGATTGTCATAATATTTTCCTCCTGCCGAAATATCGGCTTATGAACTATTATTTCAAAAAAATCAAAGAATTATGCGCGCTCCATATATTCGCCGGTTCTGGTATCAATACGGATAACATCGCCCTCATTAATGAAGAGCGGAACGCGGATTTCACAACCGGTTTCCAAAGTAGCGGGTTTGGTTGCGTTGGTTGCGGTGTTGCCTGCAAAGCCGGGGTCGGTCTGGGTAACGGTAAGCTCAACAAAGGTAGGCGGCTCAACGCCGAAAACCTTGCCCTTATAGGAAAGAACCTTGCAAACCATATTTTCTTTAACAAACTTGAAGTTATCGCCAAGTTCATTTGCGCTTACGGGAACGAGTTCATAGGTCTCAGAATCCATGAAATAATAAAGGTCACCATCGGAATAAGAATATTCCATATCTTTACGCTCAACAAAAGCGGTCGGGAACTTTTCTGTAGGGTTGAAGGTTCTTTCAATAACTGAGCCCTCAATAACATTTCTGATTTTGGTTCTAACAAATGCTGCGCCCTTACCGGGTTTAACATGCTGGAACTCGACTATCTGATAAACCTTTTCATCCATTTCAAAGGTTACACCGTTTCTAAAATCGCCGGCAGTAATCATAATTTATACCTCCATAAATATACTGCAATTATTTTACATTATTTTCCCCATATTTGCAAGTATATTTTTAATTATTTAATACAACTAATTTTTTAGGGTAATTTGTCAGATTTAAAACACCGTTTTCGGTTACTAAAAGCATATCCTCTATTCTGACGCCAAATTCTGAGTCAATATAAATTCCGGGCTCATCGGTAACAATGTTTCCAACCGATAAAACCTGATCGGATTTAGGCGACAGTGACGGAACTTCATGAATTTCAAGTCCCAAAGAATGCCCTGTGCTATGAGTAAAATATTTACCATAACCACCGTTTTCGATAACATCTCTTGCCGCTTTATCAACTAAGGAACACTTTGCGCCCTTTATAACCGCTTTTTCCGCCGCAAGATTTGCCTCTAAAACAAGGTTATAAACCTCTTTCATTTTACCACTGCAAGAGCCGACAGCAAAGGTTCTGGTCATATCGCTGTGGTAGCCATTATAAACAGCGCCAAAGTCAATGGTTACAAAGTCGCCGTTTTTAATTTTATTATCATCAGGCACTCCATGAGGCATAGCGCTCTTTTTACCTGCAACCACTATCGTTTCAAAGGACGGCCTTTCGGAACCTAAAATGCTCATCTGGTATTCCAAAAACGCCGCGATTTCCTTTTCGGTAACGCCTTCCTTTATTAAGGGCAAGGTTTTATCGAGTGCTTTTTCCGCAATACTTTGAGCCTTTTTAATGCACTCAATTTCCCATTCAGATTTAACAGCTCTTAAGCAGTCAATAAATTCGAGCATTTCATCCGAAGCCTCAACCGAGAAGTCTTTTAACATTTTAGAAATATAAGAAAACTCAGTTAGAGTGATATCCTTCTCGGTTAAAATCTTTTTAACTTTTTCAGCTTTAAAAAATTCATTAAGTTGAGAAGAAATATCACTAATCAGCGCAACCTCACAAGCCTTAACACTCATATTTGCTGCAAGGTAATATCTTCCGTCTAAAAACAAGGTTGCCTTATTTCTTGAAACCGCAAGATACCCCAATGACGACTTAAAGCCTGTAAAATAAAGCCTTCCGATATCGGTCACAATAATTGCCGCCGAACCTTCTTGCAAAAAGTTCTGCAGCCTTATCATTTCAAAATTTCTTTCATCACGTTAACCGCAAGGAAATAACTGTTTTTGCCAAAGCCTGAAATACTGCCAACACAAGCGGGAGCAATAACCGAGGTTTTGCGGAACTCTTCCCTTGCGTTAACATTAGAAAGATGAACCTCAATAACAGGCTTTTCAATAGCCTTTATAGCATCATATATGGCATAGCTGTAATGAGTATAGGCACCTGCATTTAAAATGCAACCGTCATAATCGGTTCTGACACTATGCAAAGCCGAAACTATCTCACCCTCGCAATTTGACTGAAAGAATGAGCAGTTAATATCCATTCCCTTTGCATAAACGGAAATTGCATTGTTTATCTCTTCAAGCGACTGGTTTCCGTAGATACCGGGCTCACGAACCGACAAAAGATTAAGGTTCGGTCCGTTTATTATAAGTAATTTCCTGTTTGCCATTTTATTTCAACCTTTCAAGGTAATATTGTTTCATTTTAAGAGCGTCCTGTGACTGAGTGTTATCCGACTCACAAATAATTGTTGGTTCTAATGAGTATTCGGCAATAAGTTCCATTAAGGGCTCAAAATTTGGGCCAAAAACCGAATCGGCAAATGTAAGATGCTTTTTCTCACCGCCGTTGGTCCATTCAATTTTTGAAAAATGCGAATGAAAATGCTTCATTCTATCCTCGCCTAAGCGATTACCCATTTCCTCAATTATATACTTGAATGCATCTTTTGAATTAACTTGACCATAGGTTCTTGCGTTAAGATGCCCAAAGTCAATACAAGGAATGAGGCTTTTATCCATTTCGCAAAGTGTCATAACCTCATTAAAATCGCCAAGCTGATTTATCTTACCCATCGTTTCGGGGCAGATATGAATATGAGATAGTCCTGCATCTTGGAGCGCTTTTAAGGAAAGCTCCATAGTATTCATCGCGAGTTTTAGTGCCTCATCTCGCGGCAGCTTGCCGCAAGATCCGGTGTGAACTATAATGCGGTTGCCACCCATAAAGTCCACCGCTTTTGCGCTGCTCAAAATATAGTTTATTGAGTTGAGTCTTTTCTCTTCCTCAACGCTCGACATTGAAATATAATAAGGCGCGTGAAGCGAAAGCGTGACGTCTGCTTCGTTGGCAAGCTTACCCAGTGCTCTTGCTTTTTCTTCGCCTATATTAACACCTCTGCCACACTGATACTCAAAAGCATCAAGACCAACCTCTTTAGTTATTCTCGGAATATCAAGACTACCCTTATAGCCTAATTGCATATACTGTTCTGAGCAACCGGCAGGGCCGAAAATTGCAGACATTTTCACACCACCTTAGAATTTATCCTTAAGTAATTTTTTCTCGAAATAACGGCGGATTTTAAAGCTTACGCCATCCTCCAATAAAACAGGCCTTGTCAAAAAAGATTTAATACCATAAAGGTTTGCTCCCAAAATATCGGTAAAAATCTGGTCGCCTACAATGGCGCTGTTTTTCTTATTTGCGTTCAGGGCCTTTACCGCTTTATTATAACCAAAAGGGAACGGTTTTAAAGCAAGGCTGACAAACGGAAGCCCTATTTTAGCCGCAAAGGGCTCAATTCTCTTTCTTTTAGAGTTTGAAACCACCATCAGCTTTATACCGCTATTCAAGGTGCCCTCTATCCAATCTTTTAACCCGTCAATGAGAATAGTTCCGTGGTGGGTTGAAAGAGTATTATCAACATCTAACAAAAGATACTCGATTCCCTGCTCTTTTAGCATCCGGGGAGTTATTTCGGTTATTCTTTTTAAAACAATTGTTGCACTAAATAATGACATATAAACCTCTTTTAAAGACAAAGAAGCAATCGGATGCAATCCGATCGCTTCTTGTTTTTTAATTAGCGGAACTTGCGCTTACGGGCTGCTTCCGATTTCTTCTTGCGCTTAACAGAAGGCTTCTCATAGTGCTCTCTCTTGCGGACTTCCTGAATAACTCCGTCCTTCTGAGTTTGCCTCTTAAAGCGTCTGAGTGCGTTTTCCAATGATTCATTTTCTTTTACACGAACCTGGCTCATTCTATATTCCCTCCCTTTTGCCTATTAGCAAGGGTAATAAACATTTTTAATAATTATACACCGAACACTATGCTAATGTCAAGAGATAATTTATTAAGTTATTTAACTAATTATTTTACAACGAGATTTACTATCTTACCGGGCACATAAATCTCTTTAATAACGGTTTTTCCTGCGATTTCAGCTGCAATTTTTACATCAGCCTTAGCAGCGGCAATAGCGTCATCCTTAGAAATATCCTTTGCGACCATAAGCTTAGCTCTCAATTTGCCGTTAATCTGAACAACAACCTCAACGGTAGAATCAACAGTTTTGCTCTCATCATAGGTGGGCCACTCTGCAAGTGAGCAGAGGCCCTCGCCACCTAAGTTGGCCCACATTTCCTCGCAAAGATGCGGAGCAAACGGGCAAAGCAAACGAACAAAGGTTTTAAGCTCATCAACAGTTAAAGTCTTTTCCTCGCAAATTGTGTTTACAAGGGTCATCATAGCGGCAATCGCGGTATTGAATTTCATATCTTCAATATCCTGCGATACTTTCTTTATGGTTTTATGCATAGCCGACTCTAACTTAGGTGTCACACCTGTTCCCTTTGCCATATCAAAAAGGTCAGCAACCTTATCCAAAAAGCGCTTACAACCCTTAACGCTGCTATCACTCCAAGGGGCAGCCATTCCATAATCGCCCATAAAGAGAATGTAAACTCTTAAAACATCGGCACCAAACGAGTCAACAACATCATTGGGGTCAACAACGTTGCCCTTTGATTTACTCATCTTTTCGCCATCCTCGCCCAAGATAAGGCCCTGAGCTGAACGCTTTAAATAAGGCTCATTAGTGGGGACCTCGCCAATATCATAAAGGAACTTATGCCAGAAACGGGAATAGATAAGATGACGCGTTACATGCTCCATACCACCGTTATACCAATCAACAGGCAACCAGTATTTAAGCTTCTCTTTATCTGCAAAAACATTCTCGTTTTTGGGGTCAATATAGCGCAAGAAATACCAGGATGAGCCTGCCCACTGCGGCATAGTATCGGTTTCTCTCTTTGCATCGCCTTTACATTTCGGGCACTTGCAGTTAACAAAGGAATCAATCTTTGCAAGCGGGCTTTCGCCGCCCTCACCGGGCTCAAAGTTTTCAACCTCAGGCAAGCGAAGCGGCAACTCATCATAAGGAACAGGAACAATTCCGCATTTTGAACAATGAACTATCGGAATCGGCTCGCCCCAATATCTCTGACGGTTGAACGCCCAATCCTTCATCTTATACTGAACGCCCTTTTCGCCAATTCCTTTTTCGCCAATAAACTCGAGCATTCTGTCAATAGAATCTTTTTTGTTGGTAAATCCGTTTAAGAACTCGGAGTTTACCATTTCGCCATCGCCACTATAGGCTTCTTTTTCAATATTTCCGCCCTTAATGACCTCGATAATATCAATCGAGAATTTCTTGGCAAATTCGTAATCGCGTTGGTCATGAGCAGGAACTGCCATAATAGCGCCTGTGCCGTAGCCCATCATAACATAATCGGATATGTAAATGGGTATTTCCTTATTGTTAACGGGGTTGATTGCGGTAAGGCCCTCAATTTTAACACCGGTTTTGTCCTTGGCCAGCTGGGTGCGTTCAAACTCGGTTTTCTTAGCGCATTCCTCTTTATAAGCATCAAGTGCGGCAATATTGCTGATTTTATCGCGGTTAGCCTCAATAATGGGATGCTCGGGAGCGATAACCATAAAGGTAACGCCGAAAAGTGTATCACATCTTGTGGTATAAACGCGAAGCTTTTCGCCTAATTCCTTAACAGTGAAATCAACAAAAGCACCTGTTGATTTACCAATCCAGTTCTTCTGCTGCATTTTAATGTTTTCAGGGTAATCAACCTCTTCAAGACCCTGCAAAAGCTTATCGGCATACTCGGTGATTTTTAAATACCAAACTGTTTTTGATTTCTGAACTATATCGCTATGGCAAATATCGCATTTGCCACCCTGAGAGTCCTCATTAGAAAGAACGACCTTACAGCTCGGGCAATAATTAACAAGCGCATTATCTCTGAAAACAAGGCCGTTTTCAAAAAGCTTTAAGAATATCCACTGAGTCCACTTATAATAACCCTCTTCGGTAGTATCTATGGTCTTAGTCCAATCAAAAGAGAAGCCGACTCTTTTAAGCTGAGAGGTGAATTTTTCAATATTGCGGTCGGTCAAAATTCTCGGATGAATATTAAACTTAATTGCCGAGTTTTCGGTAGGAAGACCGTAAGCATCAAAGCCTATCGGGAACAGAACATTATAGCCCTGCATTCTTCTCTTTCTCGAAACAACCTCAAGGCCTGAGTATGCTTTGATATGGCCAACATGCATACCTGCGCCGCTGGGATAAGGAAACTCAACAAGACCGTAAAACTTAGGCTTAGAAGTATCCTCCGAGCAAACGAATGCCTGTTCCTCTTCCCATTTCTTTTGCCATTTTTCTTCTATGCTTTTAAAATCGTATTTCAAGGTTAACCCTCCAAATTAAGTTCAAGTATTTTATCTAAATCAACCTGCTCGCCGTCATTCCACATATGGTCAAGAGCATAAAACTCTCTTGAAGCCTTGCCGAAAATATGGATAACAACGGTGCCGTAATCAAGAAGCAACCAGTCTGATGCTTTACCCTCAATATGATTCGGCATAACTCCTGCTTCTTTCAATTTTTCTTCAACCGCATCGGCAAGCGCTCTTATATGAGCATTTGAGGTTGCGGTGCAGATAACAAAATAATCGCTAAGGTCGCTTATTTCCTCAATATAAATTGCCTCCAGCTGCATAGCCTTTTTGTTGTTAAGGGCATTTGCGGCAATCTTTAAAATGTTAAAACTATCCATTAAAAATCCTCACTGTTTAAAACTAAAAAATTATAAGCATCCAGAGTATTTGGATGAATAGGCTTATTATCCGCCGATAGCTTTTTCAAAGTATATTTTAAAGCATAAATAATTGCTTTATCAATATCATCTTTTAAAAGTGCTCGGACAACATCAACATCGGGATAATCTCTGTTTACCTCGGTTAAATCGGCAATATAGATTATTTTTTCCGGTAATGTCATATCAGCTTTGCCTGTTGTATGGTATCGGATCGAGGAAATAATATCCTCATCATCAATATTGAGCACATTTTTAATATACAAAGCGCCCGAATACGCGTGCCAAACAGACGGCGACGCTTTTTCAATATCAGTCAGCATTATACCAAACTGTGAAAATAATTGCAACTGTTGTTCGGAAGTTTCATTCTTGCAAATATCGTGAAGCAAGCCCGCAACATACATTTTTTGGACATCTGCTTCTAAAATTTCTGCCAATCTTGCTGCTTCGTCGGCAACCGCCAATGAATGCAAATAACGCTTTTCGGTCAATCTGTCTTTTAAAAGACTTTTAAACTCATCTATTCTATTTTGTGGGATAAAGGTTGTTGCTTGCGATATATTCATAAATATTTTTCGGCACTTTTTCTAAAATCAAAGTGCTTTCCCCTAATTCCTGTTCTCTTATATCGGTTGATGAAATATCGGGCATTTTAGCTTCTAACACAGTTATTTTGCCGCCCTCGTTTTTTAGTCTTAAAACCGCTTCATCAAAATCGCAGTTATCAATACCAGGTCTTCTGACCGCAACGATTTCACAAAGGCCCAAAATTTCCTTATATCTATACCAAGAGAAAAAGGTTGTAACCATATCAGCGCCTATTAAAATCGCAAGGTCAGAATACTGCTTTTTAAGCTCCGCAAGAGTATCAAAGGTATAGCTTTTGCCCTCGCGCTTTAATTCCATATCGGAAACAACGGCGTTTTCTACTCCGTGGGCTAAAAGTTTGCACATATTAAGTCGATGTTCTTTATCGGGGCAATAGCTTGCCACCTCTTTATGCGGAGGAATGTTGGTTGGAATAATGAGTATTTTATCAAAATTCCTCGATTCTGCCGCAGCCTCAAGCATCAACCGATGAGCATTATGAGGAGGATTAAAGGTCCCTCCAAACATTAAAACCGTTCCCATCATTTCACCAAAACAATGGCTTTGTTTTCCTTGCTTTCTTTATAAAGGATAAATTTGGAGCCGATTACCTGAACAACATCGGCACCGCTTCTCTTTGCAACCTCATCGGCGCAAAAGCGAACGCCCTCGGGGCTTGTTTCTAAAACGGTAAGCTTAATAAGTTCTCTTTTCTCTAAAGCTTCCTCGACCTGCTTTATAAGCTGGTCGCCAATACCGCCTTTACCTAT
This sequence comes from uncultured Oscillospiraceae bacterium, assembly GCA_949295415.1. Taxonomy (GTDB): domain Bacteria; phylum Bacillota; class Clostridia; order Oscillospirales; family Acutalibacteraceae; genus UMGS172. The sequence goes on along the minus strand of CASFLA010000052.1, from coordinate 24,764 downwards.
CTGAAAAATGGCATCCATACGGTTTGCCATTCCTCTTAACTGTGCTCTTTGCCTACTGTTAAGCATTAGTATTCCTCAATTCTGAATTAAATATATTCTTTTAAGGTTTCTTTAAATAATGCCATCGATTTTCCTCTGTGGCTAATCTTGTCTTTTTCTTCTGCTAAAATATCTCCAAAACAGCCTGCTTCGCTTATAAATAACGGGTCATAGCCGAAGCCACCATTGCCGCTGGGTGCCTCTGCAATATATCCGTGGCATTCGCCGCGAACGGTAAACTCTCTGCCGTCAGGAAAAACGCAGGCTATGCTCGAAACGAAGTGGGCCGTTCTCTGTTCCTTTGGCAGACCCTTTAATTTTTCGAGAAGAAGACGGTTGTTATCCTCATCGTTGCCCGTTCCTGCAAATCTTGCCGAATAAATACCCGGGGCTCCGTCTAAAGCATCAACGCAAAGTCCCGAATCATCGGCAACTGCGGGATATCCCGTTTCCTTACAGGCGCTTCGGGCTTTTATAAGAGCGTTTTCCTCAAAGGTCAAGCCATTTTCTTCGACCTCTGCTATACCGCCCTCAATATCAAGAGGACTGATAACATCAATTCCCATGGGGGCTAAAATTCTCTGCAATTCAGCCAACTTTTTCTTATTATGGGTTGCTACAATAAAGGTTGCCATTTAAATATTCACCTCAAATATTGCTTTTGCAAATTCTTCTGCGTTAAAGGGTTGCAAGTCATCAATCTGCTCGCCAACACCGATATATTTCACGGGAATTTTAAGCTCGTCCATAATAGGAAGAACAACTCCGCCTCTTGCAGTTCCGTCAAGCTTGGTTAAAACGATGCCCGTAATATCTGCGGCCTCTTTAAATTCTCTTGCCTGATTAACTGCATTCTGCCCTGTTGTTGCATCTAAAACGAGTAAAGTTTCAATATCGCAACCGGGCAGCTCTCTTTTGATGATTCTGAACATTTTTGCAAGTTCGTTTATAAGGTTCTTCTTGTTATGAAGTCTGCCTGCGGTATCACAGATTATAACCTCACTGCCTCTTGCCTTTGCGGCGGCTATCGTATCAAATACAACAGACGCAGGGTCTGCCCCTTCAGCCGATTTTACTATATCAACCCCTGCTCTCTTTGCCCAGATATCAAGCTGGTCAATGGCAGCGGCTCTGAATGTATCGGCGGCACCCAAGATAACAGATTTTCCACTTTGCTTAATTTGCGAAGCAAGCTTGCCGATAGTTGTTGTTTTACCAACGCCGTTAACACCGATAACAAAGATAAAAGAAGGTTTGGTTGTTATCTTAAGAGATGTATTGCCCTTTAGCATATCGGCCATGATTTCTGCCAACATGCTCTTTATCTCCTCAGGTTCTTTTACTCTTTGCTCTTTTACCTTTTCGCGTAAAATATCGCAAATTTTAGCCGAGGTTACAGCGCCTATATCGCTCATAATAAGTATTTCTTCAAGTTCCTCAAACAGTTCCTCGTCAATCTTAGTAAAAGACGAAATAACAGAGCCGATTGCATTACTTATTGAGCTTCTTGTTTTAGAAAGTCCTGCGGTTAGTTTCGTGAAAAATCCCATAAAAAACTCTTTTCTTAATTGTTTTCTAAGTGGAGTGTTTTTACAAGCTCATCAACATTAAGCTGTAAAAGCTTGGTTACACCCTTTTCCTGCATTGTTACACCATAGAGCATATCTGCGGCGTCCATAGTGCCGCGGCGGTGGGTAACGCAGATAAACTGTGTTCCGAATTGCGACTTGGTCATATAATTTGCAAAGTGCTCAACGTTAATATCGTCAAGAGCTGTATCAACCTCATCCAAGAAGCAGAACGGAGGAGCATTTACCATCATAATCGCAAAGTAAATTGAAATTGCAACCAGTGCCTTTTCGCCACCTGATAATCCGTCAAGACTGGGCACATTTTTACCCGGAAGCTTTGCAACAATATCAATTCCGCTTTCCAAGATATTATCGGGGTCGGTCATGACAAGCTCAGCATGACCGCCGCCAAACAATTCGGTAAACACCTTTGTAAAGTTCTTGCCGATGCTCTCGAAGCCCTCCTGGAACTTCTCCTTCATCTGCTTTGTCAGGTCATCAATAAGCTTGTTAAGCTCGCTTCTGGTTTTTTCAAGGTCGTCCATCTGCGCCCTCATAAATACATAGCGCTCATGAACCTCCTTAAACTCCTCGATAGCCGAAACGTTAACATTTCCAAGACCTTTGATCTTATTTTTAACCTCTGCAAGCTCTTTTTTGGCATCAGAAACATTTTCAACCGGCTTTGCAATTTGCTCAGCTTCGGTTCTTGTCAGTTCATATTCATCAAACATTCTTCTGACAATATCATCATACTCTTTGAGCATATTTTCTCTGCGCTCTTCGAGTCTTGCAACCTCACCGCCCAGCTTTTCACGCTCGGTGGTCATATCGCGTTCCTTAAGGCGCAGCTGCTGACCCTCGCGGTCGGCATTATCACGCTCTAAAATCATAGCCTCAACAGAATTGTTTGCCTCAACTATTTTTGTCTTGATTTCCTCGATACTTGCTTCTAAAGCCTTGATTTTTTCTCTCTCGGCTTCGGAAGCGGCCTCGGTTGCAACAATTTCTGCATTGAGTGTTTCTCCCTTGTTTCCGCTTGCTAAAACAGCCTCATTAAGCAGGGCTATTGAGCTTTCAGTAGCCTCAATATCCTTCTGTTCCTGCATGATTTTAATCTTAAGCTCGGTAATCTTAGAAGTAAGCTCTTCTCTGCGGTCGGTAACGCTGTCGCGTCCGCCCGAGAGCCCGTCAATCTCTGCCTGAGCCTTGCCCTTACCTATTTCAATCTCTGCAATCTGCTTGGTTGCATCGGCAACGGTTACACCCAACTCTTTAGTGCGCTCTGAAAGCAGGAATTTCTCCCCGTTCATAGCCTCGATAGACTTAATAACGGTCAGCATAAGGTCTTCAATTCTATGAATTTCAACCTCTGTTCTGACCTTATCCTCATTAGCGGTTATAAGCTCTGACTTTGCGGCAACCATCTTTGCCTCAAGCTCAGAAAGCTCAAGCGCGGCGGCATTATAGGTATCAGTAAATACTGCGGTTTTCTCCGCAAGCTTCATAATTTCTTTGTCAAGCTCTTTGATTTCGCCTGCTCGGCTTAAAATACCGATATTCTTAGCAAGTGAACCACCTGTCAAAGAACCGCCTGTGTTAACCACCTGCCCGTCTAAAGTAACAACCTTAAAGCGATAACCGTGTTTTTTAGCAATGGTAACTGCAGAATCCATATCCTCTGCAATAACGGTTTTACCCAAGATGTTCTCGATTATGGGGCGAAATTTATCATCAAGGTCAACCAATTCTGAGGCTATTCCAACATAGCCGAAAAGGTTACCCAAGCCTTTTTCCTCTAAGCTTCTTGACTTGATGGTTGAAACGGGTAAAAAGGTTGCTCTGCCATTGTTTTCTGATTTTAAGAATGCAATAGCCTTTTTAGCATCATTCTCACTTTCAACAACAATATGTTGCAAAGCGTTTCCGAGCGCAGTTTCGACCGCCACGGCATATTCCTTCTTAACACTGATAAGCTTGCTTATCGGTCCGTAAATTCCGCGAAGAATGCCCTTCTCCGCCTCCTTCATAACCGATTTAACAGGAAGACCTAAGCCCTCCATATTTTTATCTAATTCTAAAAGAATATTTACTCTACGGCGTTTGTCCTCAGCATCAAGTCTTAAAGCGTCAAGCTTCTGCTTTAACTGGTCTAAGCTTTCTTTGCGGGATGAGAAAATCTTATCATAACCGTTAAGTGCATTTTCGCATTCCAAAACAGTTTCATTGGCACGGGACAGAAGGTCTTTATAATCATTAAGCTCGGCATTAAGCTTATCGCGTTCAGCCTGCTTTTCGAGTAAAGACTCGTCAATAGCGGCATTTCTTGCATCAATCTCGGTAATTGAGGATTCAGCAGTAACCAATCGAACTCTCTGCTCTGAAATAAGCGCAGAATATGTATTGAGCTGCTTGGTTAATTCCTCAATCTGTCTTGAAATATTCTCACTGCTGCTTATAAGGCCTGAAAGTTCGGTTTCAAGCGAGGAAACCTCGTTTGACAATGCTTCAATACCTATTTTCTTTTCTTCTATAGCCTGCTTTCTCTGCTCAATTTCAATTTTAGATTTCTCATCGGAATTATTGAGCTCTAAAATATCGTTTTTAATTCTCTGAATGGTTTCCTCATTATGAGCAATCGCGGCATTACGGAGGTTAATTTCACCCGAAACTCTTGCTATTTCCTCATCATAGCCTGCGGCAATACGACGCATTTCATCGATTCTGACAGTTATTGAAGAAAACCTTTCAGAGCCGGATTCGATTCCCTCAGCAAGCGCGAGTAAAGTATTTTCAACCTCATTATAATGTGCTCTTGCAAGGGTAATTTTGTCATCCTGCGCTTTAAGCAGGTCGTTAGACTGATTAAGCAAATTAAGCCAAAGACCGAGTTCGAGTTCCTTTTTGGTCTTTGCCAATTCAATAAACTTTTCTGCCTTTTTGCTCTGCTCCTCCAAAGGACCGACACGGTCCTCTAATTCAACCATAATATCTTTTAAACGCAACATATTATCATCGGCGAGCGCAAGCTTTCTCTCTGCTTCAAGCTTTCTGTAACGGTATCTTGAAATACCGCTTGCTTCCTCGAAAATATCGCGTCTTTCATCCGATTTTGAGCTGACAATATTATCAATCTTACCCTGACCTATCATCGAATAACCGTCACGGCCGAGGCCTGTATCCATAAAAAGCTCATGAACGTCTTTAAGACGCACTACAGCCTTGTTTATAAGATACTCGCTCTCATGAGAACGGTAATATCTTCTGGTCACGGCAACCTCGTCATTATCAAAGTTAAGTCTTCTATCCTTGTTATCAATAACCAAAGTAACCTCGGCAAAGCCGTGGGGACGGCGGTCGGCAGTTCCGCTGAAGATAACATCCTCCATAGATTGACCGCGCAGATTTTTGGTTGACTGCTCACCTAAAACCCAGCGCACCGCGTCCGAAATATTACTTTTTCCACTTCCGTTAGGACCGACAACGGCGGTAACTCCCTTACCGAACCTCAGCACCGTTTTATCGGCAAACGATTTAAAGCCCTGAATTTCAACAGATTTTAAAAACAACTGTTATTCATCCTTTCGGGTATGATTTGGTATTCCTTTAATTCTTCATCAGCTTTCACCTTGCATATATATCCCAGGGTTTCAAGATGAGCAAGGTTTTGGCGCTTATTACCTGTCATTTTTGATATACTTTTTGGGCAAACACGCAATACATATTCGCCCTTTTCCAAATTATTAAAAGCTTGTTTCGCAATTTCTAACATTCTTTTGCTGTCACAAAGCTCTTTAAAAGCGGGATGCCAGGGTCCCGCAACATAGGAACCGTCTTCTATAGTATGAAGTCCTACGCGGATAACCTTAATTCCTGCTTTTTCGAACATTTCGAGCAGCTCATCACAAAGCGATACCGCATCTTCTAGCTTGGGCGGTAAATATTCTCCCGATTTATACAACGATTCAAGATATGTATCCTTTAAGGTTATAGCAGGATAAATCCTGATTGTTTGAGGGTTTAAAGCTATGATTGCTTTGGCAGTTTCTCTATCGAGTTCATCATTACTGCCATATAACCCCATCATCATCTGCAGACCTAACTCAAAGCCTGCCTCTTTTATAAGCTTTGATGCAATTTTAACATCATTAGCATTATGCCCTCTGCGATTCTTATAAAGCACCTCATCGCACATACTCTGTGCGCCGAGCTCTATAGCGGTAACGCCATAGGTTTTAAGAATTTCCAGAACCTCGTTATCAACAAAATCAGGTCTTGTTGATATTCTTATACCACTGACAGAACCGCTTTTTATATGACTATTAGCCGCGCTGAGAAGCTCAACCATAAGTTCTCTGTCAATGCCGGTAAAGCTTCCGCCGAAAAAGGCAATCTCGGTGGATCCGGCATCATAGTTTTTCGAGGCTTTGGCGGTCAAAACCGCCGAATCTATATCCTCTTTTGAGGGCACACCTGTTCGACCCGTTATGCTATGCTGATTGCAAAAGCTGCACATATTTGGGCAACCGATATGCGGCACAAATATAGAAATATTGGCGTGGCTCATATTTCTTCGCCCATAAGCTCCAACGCCTGACGGGCGGCGGCTTGTTCGGCCTGCTTTTTACTGTGGGCAACACCTGTTCCGATAACATTTGAATTGAGCCAGACCTCTACAGTAAAGCTTTTATCATGGTCAGGGCCTCTCTCATCGGTTACAACATAGGTTATTACCTCTTCGGGATTACGCTGAATAATCTCCTGCAGTTGAGTTTTATAATCATGAAACGCCTCCGGAACCGAATGGTTTTCAAGCTCCTTTTCGACAAACTTTAGAACATGGCGCTTTGCAACCTCATAGCCTCCGTCAAGATACATTGCAGCCAAGACAGCCTCAAAAACGTCCGAAAGAATTGATGGTCTTTCGTTTCCGCCGTTTTGCTGTTCGCCTTTTCCAAGCATTATAAAATCGCCTAAATTTATCTCTCTTGCAAAGGCCGCCAATGCCTTTTCACATACTAAGGATGCTCTGAGCTTGGTCAACTCGCCCTCGGGGTATTTTTTAAAGTTTTTGAAAATATATTCTGCTACTATAAGAGATAAAACCGAGTCTCCCAAAAATTCAAGCCTCTCATAAGAGCCTCTTGCCGATCTTGTTTCATTGGCATAGGAGGTATGAGTTAAGGCTCTGAAAAGCAGCTCTTTATCCTTAAATTCATAGGCGATAATTTTTTCTAATCTTTCCATAGTAAATTCCTTACCTTGAAAATTTTTAATCATTCCTTCTCATCAGCGCTATTAGAAGAAAGCTTTTCCATATCTGCGGCAATTTTCTCGCAGACACTGTTTTCAACACATTTTTTGGCCTGCTTTATAGCGTTTTTAACGGCTTTTGCGTTTGAACTTCCATGAGCCTTAATGACCGGCTTTTTAACGCCAAGCAAGGGAGCTCCGCCGATTTCGCCATAATCGAACATCTGCTTTAAGCCGTAGAGGCTCTTTTTAGCAAGTGCCGCGGCAATAAGGGTTTTAAGGTTGCTTTTGAAGACGTTTTTAATCATCTTCATCATATTAGAGGCAACGCCCTCATAGAGTTTGAGCGTGATATTGCCTGTAAAACCGTCGGTTATAACGGCATCGCAAACGCCTGCGGGAATTTCTCTTGATTCAACATTGCCGATAAAGTTAATCGGTGCCTCTTTAAGCAGTTTATATGCCTCAAGCTGTAGCGGGCCGCCCTTAGTATCCTCTGTTCCGATATTGAGCAGAGCGATTTCAGGATTTTTAATATCCTCAACATTTTCTAAATACAGTGATGCCATAACGCCAAACTGCTCAAGCATTTCAGGGCGGCATTCGGCATTAGCACCGCAATCCATAATCATAAAGCGGCGAGTTCTGCCCGGAACAACAGTTCCGATAGCAGGACGCTTAACACCTTTGATTCTCTTGATTATAAACGTTGCACCTGCTACTACTGCACCTGTGCTTCCGGCGCTGACAAAAGCATCTGCCTTGCCCTCTGCGACGAGCTGCAACGCAACTCCCAGGGAAGTGTTTTTCTTAGAGCGGATAATATCAGTCGGCTGGTCATGCATATCAAAAATGCCATCAGATTGAACTATTTCCATACCGCTAAGGTCAATATTGTTATCCTTGGCACATTTTTTAATAGTAGCCTCATCGCCTGTAAGAGCAATGCTTACGCCATATTCCTTAACTGCGGCCTCGGCACCTTTAAGGATTTCTAAAGGGGCGTTATCTCCGCCAAAAGCATCTAATGCAATAATCAAGATTAGTTCCTCCCCATATTTTCTTTGAACCATTCTGCCGAACGCTCGGAAAGCTTTAAATACCTCTCCTGCTTGTCCCTTATATGAGATTCAAGCGGCGGCAAAATGCCGAAATTAGCGCCCATCGGTTCAAACTTTTTAATATATTCATCGCTGATATAACCTGCCAAAGCACCCATCATAGTAAAATTTGGGAAATCAACAGGTTTATTACCCGAAACGCTGTTTTTAAGGTGCAATGCGGCGGCAATTCCGGAAGCTGCAGATTCCATATATCCTTCAACACCGCTTAACTGCCCTGCAATATAAACCTTGGGATATTTTTTTAGTGAAAAGTCTTTGTTTAGAACCTTAGGCGAATTTATAAACGAGTTTCTGTGCATAACGCCAAAACGGACATATTCTGCATTTTTCAAAGCAGGTATCATTCCGAAAACTCTTTTTTGTTCAGAGAATTTTAAATTGGTCTGAAAACCAACGAGGTTAAACATTGTTCCCTTTTTGTTTTCTTTTCTGAGCTGTAAAACTGCCCAAGGTCTATGCCCTGTTCTGGGGTCACACAAGCCCACAGGCTTCATAGGACCAAATCTTATGGCATCGATGCCTCTGCCTGCCAATATTTCAATCGGCATACAGCCCTCATAAACCTTTGCAACATCATCAGAGTCGTGCAAAAGCGCGCGCTCGGCTTTTATAAGTTCGCTATGAAAATCCTCATACTCCTGCTTGCTTAACGGGCAGTTGATATAATCGTCACCCTCGCCCTTATCATAACGACTGGCAAAAAAAGCGGAATTCATATCGATACTCTCGGCAGTAACAATAGGCGCCGCGGCATCATAGAAGTTAAGATAATCATCACCGCAAAGCTCTTTAATACTGTCAGCCAAACCGCCCTGGGTTAACGGTCCCGTTGCAACAATGGTATATTCATCGGGAACGATTTTTGTGACCTCTCCATATTCCACCGTTATATTCTTATTATTTAAGATTTCCTCGGTTATTATCTTTGAAAACTCATCGCGTTGAACCGCCAAGGCTCCGCCTGCGGGAACGGCGCATTTTTTAGCCGCAGCAACACACAAAGAACCTAAATACTCCATTTCCCATTTAAGCAAACCTGCCGCCGAATTAAATCTTGCCGCTTTAAGCGAGTTTGAACAAACAAGCTCTGCAAAGTCAGGGCTCTTATGAGCAGGGGAGTATTTTTTCGGCTTCATTTCGCAAAGAGTTACCGAAAAACCGGAATTTGCAAGTAACCAAGCCGCCTCACAACCCGCAAGGCCTGCGCCGATAACCTTAATCTTCATTTGAAGCATCCTTCTTGGCGGCTCTTTTCCTTGTTGCAGCCTTTTCAAAGCCGCAATTTTCGGTCAAGCAATGTAGCTTGCCCTTGGTTTTGAAAAGGGTTTTATTACAGTTAGGGCATTTTTCCAAGGTAGGCTCATCCCAGGTCATAAACTTGCATGAAGGGAAACCGGAGCAACCATAGAAAACATGATGCGATTTAGTATTTCTCTTGACAAGCTTGCTTGAGCATACAGGGCACTCGCCCGGAATATTCTGCTCAAGAGGCTTAGCATTTTTGCATTGCGGATAGCCCGGGCAAGCCAAGAACTTTCCGAATCTTCCGGATTTTATAACCATTTTTCTTCCGCAAAGCTCGCAGACCTCATCGGTTTCCTCATCGGGAACCTTTAAATGCTTACCCTCGGTTTCAGCCTCTGCCTTTTTAAGAGTTTTATCAAAATCAAGATAGAATTTATCAATGATTTCGGTCCAGTTAAGTTTGCCCTCGGCAATTTTATCGAGGCTCTCCTCCATACCTGCGGTAAACTTAACATCAACTATCTTTTTGAAATAATCACTCATAAGGTCAGTAACGGTTTCGCCAAGCGGAGTCGGCGCATAAGCCTTACTGATTTTAGTGATATACTCGCGCTGCTCAATATTTGAAACAATCGGCGCATAGGTTGAAGGACGGCCGATACCATTTTCATCAAGCGCCTTTGTCAATGTGGCATAGTTATAGCGGACGGGAGGCTGAGTAAAGTGCTGTTCTTTTATAACACCCTTTGCCTCGTTAACCTTTAAAGCATCACCCTTTTCGAGTGCAGGTAAGGTTGCTGCCTTTTCTTCTTCCTCATCCTTACCCTCGATATAAAGGGTGGTATATCCCGGGAATTTAACCTTATGGCCGTTTGCTTTAAAGAGATACTCTCCGTTCACAATGTCAGCAGTAACGGTATCAAGTATGCAAGAAGCCATAAACGATGCAGTAAAGCGCTCCCAGATAAGCTTGTAAAGCTTATACTGCTCAGATGTCAAAGCGTTCTTAACCTCTTGAGGTGTAAGGGACGGTGTTGTTGGTCTTATAGCCTCATGAGCATCCTGAGCACCCTTTTTAGTTTTGTAGTAACGGGGCTTAGAGGGCAAATACTCCTTGCCATAGGTTTCTAAAATATACTGATTAGCGGCATTTCTAGCCTCATCGGAAATACGAAGCGAGTCGGTTCTCATATAGGTTATAAGACCTATAGTTCCCTTTCCGGCTATTTCAATACCCTCGTAAAGCTGCTGAGCAATACGCATTGTGCGCTTACCGTCATAATTAAGTCTTCTTGAAGCCTCCTGCTGCATTGTTGAGGTATTAAACGGAGGTGCAGGAGTGCGCTCCTTAAGCTTATAATTAACATCACTGACAGTAAAGCTTCCGCTTTCTAAAGCAGCAAGTATATCCGAAGCCTCTGCTTCATTTTTGATTTCAATTTTCTTGCCGTCTAATCCACCATGGAACTTGGCAATAAACTTTGACCTTTCTTTTTGCAGATTGGCCTCAATAGTCCAATATTCCTCAGGGACAAAGGCTCTGATTTCTTTTTCTCTGTCAACAATAAGCTTTAATGCAACCGACTGAACGCGTCCTGCAGAAAGGCCTCTTTTAACCTTTTTCCATAAAAACGGGCTTAATTTATAGCCAACAATTCTATCAAGAACTCGTCTTGCCTGCTGAGCATCAACAAGGTTTATATCAACGTTTCTCGGATTACTCATACCGACCGAAACGCCGTTTTTGGTAATCTCATTGAAAACAACACGATTTTCTTTCGTAAGGTCAAGACCCAAGATGCTTGCAAGGTGCCAGGAAATTGCTTCTCCCTCACGGTCAGGGTCGGTTGCGAGATAAACAAACTCGCTTTCAGCCGCCGCAGCCTTGAGCTTATTGATAACCTCTTTTTTGGCCGCAATATTGCTATACTTCGGTGCATAGTTTTTATTGACATCAATACCGAAGCTTGATTGCGGCAAATCGCGCACGTGTCCCGTCGAAGCCAAAACAGAATACCCGTTGCCTAAGTATTTCTGAATTGTTTTTGCCTTAGACGGCGACTCCACGATAACTAATTTTGACATTTATATTCACATCTTTCGATAATATTATATGATTTTATATCTGCCACCCGGGCAAAGCTCCAAAAAACCGAAAATCTCAAGTTCGGTAAAGCTTGCAAGAACACCGCCTGCCGATACCGAAAACTGCTCAGCAATATCATCTGCAGTAACAAACTCCATACCATTTAATGAACGGATAAGGGCTAAAACCTCTTTAGCGCTGTTAGATAACATCGATTCATCTTGGGCAGACCTCTGCTTTACGGGTTTATCTGCGGCAATAGTTTTTTGTTCTGCCTTTTCAATGGTTTCCTCTTTATTACTCGGCAAGGAAACAGGCTCACTCGGTAAATGCAGCATATTCGGGTAAATACCTATATATTCTTGGATTATTTCATTAACCGATGATAAAAGCCTTGCGCCCTCTGAGATTAAGCGGTTAGAGCCAACATACTGAGGTAAAGATGGGCTGCCGGGGATAACGAATATATCCTTTCCCTGCTCCACAGCGTGCCTTGCGGTTATAAGTGTTCCACTCTTTTCTGAGGCTTCGGGAATAACAACGCCGTCAGCCAAAGCCGATATTATTCTGTTGCGAACAGGGAACGAGCGTTTTGAAGCAGGGCTGAAAGGCGGATATTCGCTAATCAAGCAACCGCTATCGGCAATTCTGTTCCAAAGCTCTTTATTCTGCTTTAAATAATCGGTGCCTATTCCGCAACCTAAAACTGCGGCGGTTTTGCCGCTTGCTTCTAAAGCGCCCAAGTGTGCCGCACTGTCTCCGCCCAAAGCTCCACCGCTGACAATTGTAAAGCCAACGCTTGAAAGGGTGTTAGCAATAGTATATGCACATCTTGAGCCATAGTTGCTGATTTTTCTGGGTCCAACTATAGAAACAACGGGTTTGCCGTTAAAATCAAAGGTGCCTTTAACATATAAGCAAACCGGTGGGTCAACGATATTAAGTAGCTTCTCCGGATACTCGCTATCGATAGGCGTTATTATGCAAATACCGTTTTCATTGCAATCTGAAATTATCTTGTTAACGGTTTTGCGCTTGATATTATGAAGGCGCGATGCTTGGGCCTTAGATAATTTACAGCGCGAAATCTTTTCCTTATCATCAGCAAGATAAAAGGCCTTGGCATCTTTATATTCCGTAATAACGCGTTTTGCGGTATCATTGCCGTAGCCCAAAACCTGTTGAAGCCAAACATAATATTCAACCATTTATTTCACCATTTCCCAAATGATGATAGCGGCGGCGGCTGCAGCGTTTAACGATTCTGCTCTGCCGCTCATTGGAATAGTTATTTTACTGTTTGCAACCGCTTTTAACTGCTCGGTAACTCCGTTTGCCTCATTGCCGATAATAACGGCACTAGGCGCATCATAAGAAACCTTTGTTATTTCACAATCCGCATCCGATACAACCGAAGCATATATAGAAAAGCCTTTGTCTTTAAGCTTTCTTGTATCTTCTATAATATCGTAGCTTAAATATATCGGGAAACGAACCAGCGCACCCATAGCGGCTCTTTGAGCCTTTGGTGAAAACGGGTCGCACCCTTTTAAAGAAACTATAAGCCCGTCAATACCTAACGCTTCTGCAGTCCTCGCAATGGCGCCTAAGTTTGCAGGGTCTTGAGTATTTTCAAGAATTAAATATTTACCCTTGTTTATTTTTAAGGGATCTAAAATCGTTTTGGGCATATTGCAAACGCAAAGAATACCTTGAGGGCTTACTGTATCGGACAAGGTTTTAAAAAGGCTATCGGGCAAAACAACCCTCTGTTTAGAGCTTTGAACCTCTTTTAAACCTCCATTAGCTTCTAAAAAGCTTTCTGAAACAACTAAAGTTTCAATAGCATATCCATTTTTAGCGGCATCTAAAACAAGCCTTAATCCCTCTAAAACAAAAGCATTTTCCTCACGTCTATAAGAAGCGGATGAAACAAGCTTTTTGATTTTTTTAATAAGCTTATTATCCTTGCTTACTATTTTTTCAAACTGCATTTATTATACCGCCCCTTTCTTTAAACACTACTAACCCATTTTCATATTTTATCATTGTAGCAGAAAGAAACTGAAAATTCAATAATTTTTGCATATATAATGTAAAGAAAGATAAAATAACCACTCTTTTCGGTAAAAGAGCGTATAAAAATATTTTTTTCTTGTTTATTTTAAATTAGTGTGATAGAATACTTAAAACAAATGTTTAGGAGATTGCATTTTATGAAATGTCCGTATTGTTCTTATGAGGAAAGCAAGGTTATCGATTCAAGACCCACTGATGAGGGCGAGCGTATCCGCCGCCGTAGAGAGTGCTTAAAATGCCAGAAGCGTTTTACTACTTATGAAATAATTGAGAGTCTTCCCATTATCGTAATTAAAAAGGATAAATCGCGCGAAGTGTTCAACCGCGATAAATTGGTTAGCGGAATGCTCCGTGCCTGTGAAAAGCGCCCCGTTTCTATCAATGATATTGAAAAAGCGATTGATGAGATTGAGGCAATGCTCCAGAACTCGCTTGACCGCGAGGTCACTAGTGAGCATATCGGCGAACTCGTTATGGACAAACTTAAAATGCTTGATGAGGTTGCTTATGTTCGTTTTGCCTCTGTTTACAGGCAGTTCAAGGATATCAGCACCTTTATGGATGAGTTGAATAAACTCCTTACAGATAAATAAAATAATTTGAAATTTCATCTTGACAACATCGCATTGTTATAGTAAAATATGCGATGTTGTGAGTATGCTGTTATGGCTCAGGTGGTAGAGCACATCCTTGGTAAGGATGAGGTCGGCAGTTCGAGTCTGCCTAACAGCTCCAAAAACCCGTCCGAAAAATTGGGCGGGTTTTTTTACTTTTTAAATATTAACCCCCAAGCCGTTTGGCTTGGGGGTTTTGCTTATAATCTCTTTATAACTTCCTTTAAAAAATGCTCGTCGTTTGTAACATCCAACGTGTGTTTTGCGGCCTGTTTAGCGCAGTCAGCCGCGTTTTTAGGGACAAAGGAAATATCGGCATTTTTAAGCATATTGACATCGTTCTGATTATCTCCACAGGCGATAATCTCAACGCCGTCATAAAGCTTGCGGTATTCATCTAACATAAAGCCCTTATCGGAATCCTTATGCAATAGTTCAGTGCTGTTTTTATGCACCCTTGTGTAAGAAAACTTTTCGCCCATAATACTCTTTACATATTCAGAAAAACTTTCTACCTCATCCTCCCCAAGCCAAAATCCTACTTTAACCCAAGGGAACGGAATTTCATCCAAATTATTAACAAAAATGGGGTCAAATTTAACTATTGAAAAATGAATTTTAGTTGCCTCATTGGGCCTTAACTCATATATTTTAGAATCCTTATGGATTTCTATTGCGGCTTCGGGTCTTTCATTAAAAATTCGATTAACCACCTGCTTTGCCGAGTTATCGATAAAAAGGGTTTTTATCGACTCATTCGTTCTGAAATCATAGAGCAACGAGCCGTTATAGCAAATAGAGGGCGCATTTGAAACAATGGCATCATCAAGCGCCTTTACGCCAATTGGGTTTCTTCCCGTTGCAAAGGCAAACCTGCCGCCGTTATCCATAAAATATTTGATTGCTTCTACCGTTTCATTAGTTAATTGATTGTTGCTGTTTATGAGCGTTCCGTCAATATCGGAAATGATAAGTTTGTTAGAAAATTTCGCCATTTTTGCCTCTTTTATTTTGGTTGTTCTTTACTGCCTAAAGGAATGATTTTTTCAAAAAGACAGGTATAATCGGCAGTTACAAGCCTATCCTCATGCAAGGAACCGAAATACCAATGATTGAATTTTACCGACCTTGCAAGTTCTTCAAAATAGCCGTTAAGCTTATTAACCTGATCGGGCAACCCTTTTCTTAAAAGCATTGCGCTTTTTACTCTCAAAGGCGGCTCATGGGTTATAATATAATCAACCTTAAGTCCTGCTTCGTCAAGGTTTCTGGCACCCTCAGCAAGCTGGCTCGGAGTTGGCAATTCTTCGCGATACCAGATGCCGCTTTGCTCGTTGTTTCTAAGCTCACGGTCATCACTTTCACCGCCACCAAAGGTGAAAATCTTAATACCGTCAATATTAAAAATCTGACCGCGCATCAAATGGAACAAGTTGCCGCTGATTCTATGAATATGGCCGCCCTTCCAGATGGTCTCGCGGCAGGAATTTATTTTGCTGAAATTTTCATGAGTTCCGTCAACAAAGCAAACAGTGAATTTGCGACTTCCCAAGTAATCAATAACACTTTTTTCCTTTTTTCCGCCGTCCCAAAGATAGCCAAAATCGCCGCAAATAATCAGAATATCATCCTTCTTCAATTTGCGCCACTGTGAATCATAAAGCCTTGATTCATCACCATGCATATCACCTGTTACATATATCACGAAAATCACCTGCCGATTTTTTAAAAAAGGTCTTTTATTTAAGCTTTAATATTGCTATAATGTATTTAAACTCATCTTTTATTATATTATCATACTCTTTTTTAAAATATATTTCAAGGAGAAACTATGTTTAAGAAAATAATTGCCATTCTTCTTATAATTACTTCGTGCTTCGGAATGCTTTTGGGAGCAGCTTCGGCCTATGTTCCCTCTAATTTTGAAATATCTGCAGAGGGTGCATTGCTTGCCAATTATGATACCGGCGATATTATCTATTCAAAGAATGCCGATAAAAAGCTATACCCCGCTTCTTTGACTAAGCTGATGACTGCTCTTTTACTTTATGAGAACACATCCGATTTAGATGCAGAGATGCTTACCGTTTCGGAATACGCTTTAAATATCTTGCTTGGAACCGATTCCTCTGTCGGCGGTCTTATTGAGGGCGAAACCCTGACTGCAAGACAGATGCTTTATGTTTTACTGCTAAAATCGGGTAATGATAGCGCCAATGTTATTGCCGAGCATGTTGCGGGTAATATTGCTTCATTTGTTGAAAAAATGAACAAGCGCGCCCAAGAATTAGGTATGACCTCAACCCATTTTGCAAATGCCCACGGTCTGCATGATACTGAGCATTATACTACCCCAAATGATATGCTCAGATTGACGCGATATGTTCTCTCAATTGATACATTGAAAGAGATTTGCTATACATCAAAATACAAGCTCCCCGCCACCAACAAAAGCGGTCCGCGTTCGCTTAACAGCACCAACCTTTTACTTTTGAACGATGGACAGAAGTGCACCCACGAGATGTATAAAAATCAGCCCTATTATTACAGATACGCCCACGGCGTTAAAACGGGATACACCGATGCCGCCGGCAGATGCCTTATTTCTACCGCCTCTAAAAACGGATATACCTATATATGCATCGTTATGAACTGCCCCGTTTATGATGAGAGTGGTAAAAAGATTTTCCTGCATTTCGGCGATTCTAAGGCGCTTTATGAATGGGCATTCAACGATTTCCATTATCAGACAGTTTTGAAAAACTCAGCCATTGTTGCAGAAGCTCCCGTTAAAATGTCCTGGGATACCGATTTCGTTTCAGCAACAGTTCAGGAAGATGTCTCGGCAATAGTGCCCAAAGCCTCCGATGCTTCAACCTTAAATATTAAGGTTCGCTGGGACAAGGAGAGCTTTTCTGCACCTATCAAAAAGGGTGATAGGCTTGGCGAATGCGATATTATCTATGCGGGCGAGAATTTAGGAACTGCAACCCTTGTTGCGTCAAGCGATGTTAAGCGTAATGGTGTTCTGTTCGTTATGGAAAGCATCAAAAACTTTACAGTTACAGTATTCGGCTCGGCAGTTTTCTGGATAATTTTTGCTGTTATTGTTGTTTTGGTCGCAGGCTTCTTTATTGTTTGTATGATAATAAATGCGCCAACTTACCGCAGAAAAAAGCGCAGGAGAAAAAAATAAATGAAATCTTTCAGGATAAACAAAAACGATGAAGGTCAGCGCCTTGATAAGTTTATTTCAAAGGCGGCTCCCCTGCTTCCCAAGGCATTGGCTTATAAATATATCCGCATAAAACGCATCAAGATTAACGGCAAAAGAGCCAAAATAAGCACAAGGCTTAATTTGGGCGATACCGTTGATATGTTTATAAACGATGAGTTTTTTGAGCCAAAATCTCCCAAATACGATTTTCTTTCGGCATCAAGCTCGGTTGATATTGTTTATGAGGATGAAAACATTTTGCTTGCCGATAAAAAGCAGGGACTTTTGGTTCATCCCGATGAAAATGAGTATAACGATACTTTAATTGCCCGCATTCAGCGCTATTTATATGAAAAGGGCGAATATAACCCCGAAAATGAAAATAGCTTTAAACCGGCTTTAGCCAATCGAATCGACCGCAACACAGGCGGAATAGTTATAGCGGCTAAAAACGCCGAGGCATTACGCATTTTATGCAATAAAATCAAAACCCGAGAGATTGATAAATGGTATCTCGCGGTTGTTCATGGAGTTCCAAAAAAGAAAACCGATATTTTAGAGGGCTTTTTAGAAAAAAACGAGAGCAAAAATCAGGTCTTTATAAAGCAAAAAATGACTGATGAAACAAGAACAATCAAAACAAAATATACCGTTCTTGATTCTAAAAACGACCTTTCACTTTTAAAGGTTGAACTGCTGACAGGCAGAACCCATCAGATAAGAGCCCATTTAGCATCTATCGGCCATTCTTTACTCGGCGATGGGAAATACGGCAAAAACGCCGCCGATAAGGCAAAAGGCTTTAAGCATCAGGCGCTTTATTCTTTCAGACTCCGCTTTAACTTTACCGAGGATGCAGGAATTTTAAATTACTTAAACGGCAAAACCTTCGAGGTGCCGAATGTCTGGTTCGCGGATAAATTATTCCCCGATTGTAAATATAAAAGGTTATAGAAAAAGGAGCAGGTTTCCCTGCTCCTTTTTTATTTTATTCAACTACAGTCCAACCGTCATATAGGTCAACACTCGCATTTTCTAAATCTCCAAAGACAATGTCAGTCACTATTTTAGTTTCATCATCGCCTTTTTTAATTATTTCAGTTTTATTGGATATATAAAAATCCTTAACAGTTATTGAATAGGTTGTTTCCTTATCCTCTGCCGATACGATGTTCGAAACAGTAAACCCCTTGTCATTGGTTTCTAATTTGGGTGCGCTATCCTTATAGAAATCAATATCATCTTTTGCTTCCTTTTGAACCCCTTTATCACTATAATAGTCAAATTTTTCGCTTAAAATATTTTGTTCAAAATAAGACTGAATCCCATCTAGACTATCAGCTTCAAATATGGCTGTGACCTCTTTTACAGGGGTTATATTATCCGCCGATGTCTTTTCGGTTGCATTTATAATATAAAATTTATCCTCATGCACCATTGCGTAGGTGTAAATATTTTCATAATACGACGGCGCACCATCCTTATAATAGGTGGTTTTAATATTATTAACAGGCGAGGTTTTAGAATACTGCTCAATTACAGTTTTTTCAATAACCTCGTTTTTCGATATCGTCCTTTTAACTGTGATACTATATAAGGGATTGGTTGGATAATCAATATTTTCAGAGATAACACCTTTAACTTCTTCCCTTGCCTGCTCATTTTTAGCTTGATTGGTTCTGCCGCAAGCAGTTAAAGATAATAAAAAAGAGCAACCAATTATAATCGACAAGATTTTTTTTCATTATAATCAACTCCTTATTATTCTTGACACTTATTGTCGTGTTTGGTGTCATTTTTATTATAGCCTATACTATTCTACAAGTCAATTATCTGTCGAGAAAAAGTAATGTTGCTTTTTATTTTATATGAAATTAACAAAAAAACAGCAGAGTCTTAACGACTCTGCTGTTTTTTGTTTTATTATAGCTTAAGCTCGGCAATCTTCATTGTCTGCTCGTATTCGCGGCAAACAACTCCTGCCGACTCGAACATCATTCTTGCAGCCTTGGTCATTTCGGCATCTCTGTATTTATCCGAAAGATAAATAACCTCTGCTATTCCCTTCTGGATAATTGCCTTCGCGCATTCATTACAGGGGAAAAGGGTTGTATAAAGGCGGAAACCTCTCATTGAGCCGCCGTTAAAGTTAAGGATTGCGTTAAGCTCAGCATGGCAAACAAACATATACTTGCTATCCAATGCGCCACCCTCGCGGTCCCAAGGGTATTGGTCATCATCACAGCCGTAAGGCATACCGTTATAACCCACAGCCATAATACGATTTTCATCATTGACTATGCAGGCGCCAACCTGAGTATTGGGGTCTTTGCTGCGCTGCGACGATAAAAGGGCAATACCCATAAAATATTCATCCCAGCCGAGATAATCCTTGCGTTTCATTTGTTTACCTTCCTTCAACAAATTTTAGAGATATTTATGTAACTCTGAGGGCTTACTTATTATCGCATTTGCCCCGTTTTCCAAAAGCTCCGCTTCATCACGGAAGCCCCAAAGAACACCAACAGTAAAAATTCCTGCATTCTTACCCGTTGCGGCATCAACACCGGTATCGCCGACAAAAAGGCAATCCGAAGGCTTAACACCTAATTTCTCGGTTGCAAGCAGAGCGAGCGCGGGGTCAGGCTTAACGGCATATCCGTCTTTTTGGCCCGAAACGAAATCAAAAGTATTGGGGAAATACTGTTCTATAACCAACTGAGTCATACAGTCAATCTTATTAGAAACAACCGCTAACTTTATTCCCTTTTCCTTTAGTTCTTTAAGCAACTCCAATATACCGTCATAAGGGCGGGTAAAAACATCGGAATGAGCATCATAATATTGGACATATATAGGCTTTAATTTTTCAACATAAGCCATATCCTTTTTATCCTCAGGCAAAGCCCTTTTTATCATCAAATCGGTCCCGTTGCCAACAAAATATTTAAACTTTTCAACATCGTGTGTGGGATAGCCTTCTTTATTAAGGGCATAGTTGACGGCATTTGCCAAATCATCAATGGTATTAAGCAATGTTCCATCCAAATCAAATAATACCGCTTTAACCGACAAAAGACCAAATCCCTTCAAATAACAACAAATTAAATACCGATTATTGTCGAAATAAAGCCGATTCGACCAACCGTAACAAATATTATACTTTGTTTTCCAAAAAAATGCAACTATTACATACATTTTAACTTAAAAAAAGTTTTTTCAAAAAACACTTGCAAAATCGTTCACAATCTGCTATTATATCTTTTGCTTTATGTATGTAGTTTCAAAAGGAGGTGCAGACTCATGGCAAAGTGTGACATCTGCAGCAAAGAAATCACTTTCGGTATCAAGGTATCTCACTCACATAGAAGAACCAACAGAACCTGGAAGCCTAACGTTAAGCGTGTAAAGGCAATCGTTGACGGAACTCCCCGTAGAATTTATGCCTGCACCCGTTGCCTCCGTTCAGGTAAGGTTACCAGAGCTATTTAAGATTTAATCTTAAGAAAGATATAAGGGAACAAGATAATCTTGTTCCCTTTTTCTTTTTTGCTATAAAAAAGCATCTTTAAAGGGCAACCTTGAAGATGCTTTGGTTTTATCTTAAGAATCCGTTAACTATATGCTCCTCGGCTTCCTTTTCGGTAAGACCCAATGTCATAAGTTTAATAAGCTGCTCACCTGCAATTTTTCCGATTGCGGCTTCATGAATCAGTTCGGCGGCTTCATGGTTTGCATTTATCTTAGGAACAGCACTGACTCTTGCGCTATCCATAATAATAGCATCACATTCGGTATGACCGCTGCAAGCGGCATTTCCGTTGATATTTGAAAGGAACAGCTGATAAGAATTATCCTTTGCAACAGAGCGCGAAACAACATGTGCTCCCGAGCCCTCTCCATCAAGATCAACCGAGAAATCTGTGGTTGCTTTTTGCTTGCCATGGGTCATAATTTTCTCATGAATAACCAAGGTTGCGCCCTTTTTGAGTCTCGCATTGGTGGTTCTGTAGGTTGAATCAACACCTTTTATCTGGCTTGTTTCCATCTCCATATATCCGCCGTCATCAATATTAACAACGGTGGTAGGGTTCATAAGGTTTTCGCCGTTTCCGTCACCCTCGCCGTAATGCTTCTCAATATACTTAACCTTGGCATTTTTGCCAACAAAAAAGGTGTGAATACCGCTATGCTCAGAATCGGAGCTTCCGTCATTATGGATTCCGCAGCCTGCAACTATAGTAATATCGCAATCATCGCCTATAAAAAAATCGTTATAGACCGTTTCTTTGAGTCCGCTTTCAGAGATAATAACCGGGATATGCACGCTTTCGTTTTTGGTTCCGGGTTTGATAATTATATCAATACCGGGCTTATCCTTTTTTGTTACTATATCAATATTTGCGGTTGTATTTCTGCTATCGCTCTTGCCGTTGCTTCTTATATTATAGGCTCCCGAGGGAATATAATGCAAATCGGCAATCTGCTCGAGCATCTGTTTTGTTATGCTATCAAGTGCCATAATACCCCTCCTTACATTTTATCGGTCAGAACAGAGCAGGTTGATGAGGTTAAAAGACCGGGCAGAATATCATCCTTTTTGCCATCGCCCGTTATTTTTCCTCCCGAAATAACTATAACTCTACCCGCGATATTAAGAATTCTTTCCTGATGCGAAATAATCAGAATTGAACCGTTGATTTTATCACACATTTTTTCAAAAACGGTGATAAGGTTATTAAAGCTCCAAAGGTCAATACCCGCCTCAGGCTCATCAAACAAAGTGAGCTCGGTCGAGCGAGCCATTGCCATAGCAATCTCAATACGCTTTAATTCGCCGCCCGAAAGGCTCTCGTTAACCTCTCTGTTTACATAGTCCCTCGCGCAAAGGCCAACCTCAGAAAGATAGGCGCATACCTCTGAAATATTAAGGTTCCTGCCGCTTGCTAAAGCAACTAAATCGCGAACGGTTATGCCTTTAAAACGAACGGGCTGCTGAAAGGCATAAGAAATACCCATTTTAGCACGTTCTGTTATTGAAAGATTGGTTATATCCTTGCCGTTGAAATATATACTGCCCTCAGTAGGCAAATAGATGCCCGCAATAAGCTTTGCTAAGGTTGACTTGCCGCCGCCGTTAGGACCGGTAAAGGCAACAAAGCGCTCATCTATTTTAAGGCTGACATTATCTATAACAGTTTTTGTTCCGTTTTCGGTTGGAACTTTAAATGAAACATTTTTGAGTTCTAACATCTTATACTCCTTAGAAGATATAAACTTATTTTATTATACATTATTTTCTCAATTTGACAAGCAGTTTTATAAAACATTATGAATATTTTTTAAAGCCAAGTGAGATATATTTTAAGTTGCATAATGAGAAATTTTAATGTATAATTACTTTATATTTATTAAGATAGGAATTTTAAAGCTATGAGAATGAAACGCTTAAAGCATTTGGATGACAGAAAGGCCGCCTGTGAGAACATTCTGTTTTCTGCAAAAAGCGATGAGCTTAACTTTTTAAAGGCTAAGGAAACTAAAGAATATATTGATGTTGATGCCTGGTTCAGCAGGAAAGCACCAATTTGGCTTGAGGTTGGATGCGGCAAGGGTCAATTCGCTTGTGAGCTTGCTTTAAGGCATCCTGAAGTTAACATTATCGCGGTTGAAAAGAACTGCAATGTTATCGTTCAGGCTTGCGAAAAGGCAATTTCTTTAGGGATAAACAATGTTAGATTTATCAAATCAGGTGCCGAATATTTATCTAAATATTTAAAACCTGATTCAATCGATGAAATTTTCCTTAATTTCTCTTGCCCTTTCCCCAAAAAAAGCCATGCCAGTCATAGATTGACAAGCCCGATTTTCCTATCCATTTATGATGAGCTTTTAACCGAAAAAGGTAAAATTCATCAAAAAACCGATAACAGAATTTTGTTCGAATATTCAATAGAGCAGCTTTCAAAATATGGTTTTATTCTTGAAAACATTTCGCTCGACCTTCATAACAGCGATTTTGAGGGTAATATAGTAACAGAATATGAGCAAAAATTTGTTTCGCAGGGTTTGCCTATTTATAGGCTTCAGGCATATTTAAAGAGGGATAGCGAGGTGGCTGAATGAACGAATATAACGATAAATATGGGGACTTTTTTGAAAGCTATTCTCCAAAAAAGCCTGAATCAGAGCCGCCAAAAATGAAGCCCCGAAGAAAATTCCCTTTTAAATTTTTTATAACGCTTGTTGCGCTCTTACTGATTGTTATAATAGTTTGTCTTTGTCTTTCTAAATGCAATGATAATTCATCGCTTGTTATGGGAACAGGCAGCGGATACAACACATTAAGCTCGGCTACCGCGTCAACCGTCAGCGAACCCGAAAAGCCAAAGGATCTCTCCTTTAAATCGAATGATAACACTAAGCTTTTAGATGGAATCCATAGCACCTATGCCCTTCTTGCCGATTGCTCTGATAGCACAATTTTGGCTTCAAAGCTCGGCAGTGAGCGAATGTATCCCGCCTCAATGACCAAGATTATGACTCTTTTGGTTGCGGCGGAGAATATAACCAGTATTGATGCGACTATGGAGATGACCTCCCAAATTATCGACCCGCTTTATAAAGAAGAAGCAACAATGGTCGGCTTCCGCCCTGGTGAGCAAGTTAAGGCTATTGACCTTTTTTATGGAACAATTTTGGTTTCGGGTGCTGAGGCGGCGGCGGGTCTTGCAATTATGACTGCCGGCAGCGAGGAACGCTTTGTTGAAATGATGAACGAAACAGCCGTAGAGCTTGGTCTTAAAAACACCCATTTCACAAATATGACCGGACTTCATAACAAGTTGCATTATTCAACCTGTCTTGATATGGCGGTTATAATGCGCGCATGCCTGGAAAACGATTTTTGCAAAATGATTCTTTCAACCGAGTATTATACAATTGAAGCAAACAGCTACCACGAGGAGCTAAAGCTTCATAGCACAATGTTCAGCCGTATGTATGGAACCGAGCCCGAGGTTGCAACCATTTTAGGCGGTAAAACGGGTTATACTTCAAATTCAGGTAATTGCCTTATAAGCTACGCCGAAACAAATGACGGCAGAACGCTTATTTGCGTTACCGCCGCAGGAGACGGCAAATATAAACCTATTTATGATGCAATAGAAATTTATAAAAACTATTCCGCTAAATAACAAAAACCGTGTGGGCGTTGTGGCACCCTCCGTAAGGAAGGTGCCACAGTTATATTCGCGGGCAACGAGTGATATTGCTTCGCAGTTATATGATGCTACGCATCGTGATATTGTCCTTCGGACAGTTAAAGTGGCGAATATAATATCACGAAAACCGATAGGTTTTCATATCACTCTTTAGAAATATCTCGCCTTTTGAGAGGTATTCTAAAGAATATCAATGTGAGACCTGTCTCACAATATCACTTAATATTCTTATTTTTGAGATAGGTTGATTTTAAAATATGTAACTTCGTTACGCGCATTTTGAAAGTGCGTAACCAACTATGGCACTTTCAAA
>CASFLA010000051.1 GCA_949295415.1 uncultured Oscillospiraceae bacterium | reverse complement strand
CTTTCTCTTGCTCAATTATTTCTTCAGGATTTTTTTCAATTACTGCTGCTTCTTCTACGACGGGCTCTGTAATTTCAGGCTCGGGCAGTTCTTCCTTTATAGGAGCAGGGGAGGAATAGTTCAAAGTGCGCTCAATGCGCTCGATTCTATCAAGCAACGCCGCAACTGAAGTATCAAGGGCAGGAGTGCAAAGCTTGACGATTGCGGTTTCTGCCTCAATTCTGCGGTTTTGATTGGTCATTCTATCGAGCGTTTCGGTGAATACCGAAATTGCATTAACGATACCCTCAATCGAATATTCTTTTGCCTGAAGAACGATTTGCTCAAGCATTTTTGGCGCGCAAACGATAAGCGAGCTTGGGTCAGCAACTGTTTTTGCAACCATTAAATTGCGGTAATGGTTAATCAGCTCTGAAATGAGCCTTTGCAAATCAACTGCGTTTTTATGAAGCTCGTCTATTTTTTTGAGAGCCCCTGCGCAGTCATTTTTCATGATATTGTAGGCAAGCTCTAAAAGATAGCTGTTGCCTGCCAATGAGCAAACACTAAGCACATCTTCATCGGTTATATTATTGGTTCTTGCGGCGCAAAGGTCTAAGGTTGATAAAGCATCGCGCATTCCGCCGTCAGACAATGCGGCTATCATATCAGCCGCGGATTTCTCTATTGTAAAACCCTCTTTGGAAGCAACCTCTAAAAGCCTATTCGATATAACATCAGCAGAAATTCTTTTAAAATCAAATCTCTGGCAACGCGAAAGAATGGTTGCGGGTAATTTATGAACCTCAGTTGTTGCGAGAATGAATATAATATGCTTTGGTGGCTCCTCAAGGGTTTTTAACAGAGCGTTAAAGGCGCCGGCGGAAAGCATATGCACCTCGTCTATAATATAAACACGATATTTAGCACTGGTAGGGGTATAATTAACCTGCTCGCGCAAATCGCGGATATTATCAACACCGTTGTTCGATGCAGCATCGATTTCGGTAATATCGAGAACATCACCCGCCTCAATGGCTTTGCAGGAGGGGCATTCACAACAAGCATCACCGTCTAAAAGAGATAAACAGTTGACCGCTTTAGCAAGTATCTTTGCGCAGGTTGTTTTACCGGTTCCTCTTGAACCTGTAAATAAATAGGCATGGAAAATCTTGCCCGAACGCAATTGATTTTTCAAAATATCGGTAATATGCTCCTGACCGACAACATCAGAAAAGCTGTTTGGACGGTATTTTCTATATAACGCCTGATACAAAACCGATACACCCCTTGACTTTAAAAAAATATTGCGCCATCGGGCGCACGAACGACCGAGTTTGCTGCGGCACACGGGAGTTCCCGCTTAATGCTGCTCGGTTCCCCGCCTGACATGGTTCACGGCACCCCGTCGCACAGGACCCGACCGTTCGCACGCCCGATGGCGCACCTACTAGAGTATTATACAACAAATAACTTTACTTTACAATATTTTTTTACATATTTTTAAATGCTTTAATTGAAATAATAATTCTAATATAGTATAATACAGTTTAAATTGAGATTTATCAAGGGGATAATTATGCCTGACATTAAAAATGAATTTATAGCTCTCAGGAAAAGGGTTATTGAAGACTATTTTCATAAAATGAATGACCGCCAGTTTGAAGGCGTTGTAACGGCTAAGGGCCCTGTGCTTATATTGGCAGGAGCAGGAAGCGGAAAGACCACCGTTTTGGTTAACCGTATTGCTTCGCTTATAAAGTTCGGCGATGCATATAATTCCGATTTCGTTCCGCCGTTTATAAACGAGCAGACTATCAGCGCTTTAAAAAACGAGCTTGAAAGCGGTATTATAAGCGATGTTTTCTCTGTTGATGCTGCAAAGCCATGGGAAATCCTTGCCATAACGTTTACCAATAAGGCAGCAGGGGAGTTAAAGGACCGTATTGCTCTCATATTAGATGAAGGCGCTGAGGATGTTTGGGCAGGAACATTCCATTCGGTTTGCGGTAAGATGTTGCGCCGTTTTGGCGATGTTATCGGTTACTCTCCGCGCTTTACCATTTATGATACAGATGACCAAAAGCGTCTTATGAAAGAGGTTTACCGCGAATTAGGGCTCGAGGATAAAATGATTCCTATAAAATCAGCTCTTAATGCCATCAGCAGAGCAAAGGATATGTTAATTGAGCCTGAGGAATATATAAAAATAAATAACACCGATGTTCGTTTATCGAAAATCGGCAGAGCCTATCAGCGTTATCAAGAAATGCTCAAAAAAGCAGATGCAATGGACTTTGATGATATGATTGTCAATACCGTTAAAATGCTTAAAGAAATCCCCGAGGCGCTGGAGTTTTACCGCCGCAGGTTTAAATACATAATGGTTGACGAATATCAGGATACTAACCACGCTCAATATGTTTTAATAAGCACATTGGCGGCAGGCAGAAACAACATCTGTGTCGTTGGTGATGATGACCAGAGTATCTACCGCTTCAGAGGCGCAACTATTGAAAACATTCTGAACTTTGAGGATGAATATAGAGATGCCAAGGTTATAAGGCTTGAGCAGAA
>CASFLA010000050.1 GCA_949295415.1 uncultured Oscillospiraceae bacterium | reverse complement strand
AGGCAAATAAAAAATGCCCCTTTAGGGGCAGCCGGTGAAAGAGTTGCGGCTGGCAAACCTTTCGACGAGCCTATAGGCTCGGCCGGTCTTATGCCCAAAGGGGACAGTGCATACTACCGGCACGGCCGGTAGTTATGATTTATAATAATAAATTGTTTTATATTCTTGATTTCTTCTCTTGAAAATTGGTGGGGAATGATGTAAAACAATAGTAGAATATATTTCCAGTAAAGGGAGTGCGGCTTTGGAGGAGCTTTTTTCCTGCGCCATGGATATTGGCGAGCAGATGCTCATTTCAGGCGCAGAGGTTCATAGAGTTGAGGAAAGCATAAAGCGTATGTGTGCGGCTTTCGGCTTTACAAGAACTGATGTTTTTATTATAACCAGCAGTATGGTTGTTACGGTTTTTGATAAGGACTCTAATTTTTATACTCAAACAAGGCGCATAAACTCGGCAACCACCGATTTAGAGAAGGTTCACCTTCTTAACGCTCTTTCAAGAAGTATTTGCGCCGAGAAGCTGACCGCTGATGAAATAAAAGACGAGCTTTCTAAAGCAATGAACCGCAATACATATCCTTTTTGGGCAGAATGCATTTGCTACTCGGTTATAGCGGGAGCCTTTACGCTGTTTTTCGGCGGCGGCGTTTATGAGATGCTGGTATCGCTTTTTATAGGTCTTATTGTCCGTTTTGGAATGCTGTTATCGGATAAAACTGTTTCCAATAAGATTTTCTCAAAGTTCTTTTCTTCGGTTATTGTAACCGCTTTGGCATTTGCCGCCTTAAAATTAAAGCTTATTCCAAACGTTGATATGGTTATAATCGGTAATATTATGACCCTTATTCCGGGAGTTGGTCTTACTAATGCGCTTCGTGACTTGTTCACCGGGGATAGCATAGCAGGTCTTTTAAGAACTATTGAAGCGGTGTTGATTGCCCTTGCTATTGCGGCAGGATATTTTATCGTTGTTGTCTTGGGAGGGTTTGTGTTATGAGTATGACTGAAGTTGTTCAGATAATAACCGGCTTTATTGGCTCTCTTGGCTTTGCTTTTTTGTTTAATATAAGAGGAAAAAGGCTTATCGCGGCGGCGTTTGGCGGCTTTTTATCCTGGTCGCTTTTTGTGGTTTTCAATATGTTTATCAATAACGACCCTGTAAACTATTTCTTTGTTGCATTGTTGGTTTCAATATACGCAGAGGTTATGGCAAGGGTTATGAAAACTCCAACTACAACTTTTATAACAACCTCGCTCATCCCGTTGATACCGGGTAGCTCGCTTTATTATACAATGGCATATGCCTTGAATAGCGACTTTGAGAACTTTCTGACTAAAGGCTTATACACCTTGCAGCTTGCCGCGGCGTTGGCTATTGGAATAATTGTTGCCGTAACAGGCGCAAGAATTATATCAAAGCTTCAATTTAAAAAATTGGCATAAAAGGAGATTAGATTATGAAAAACGGACTTGCAATATGGCATTATCCTCATAGAAATGTTGTTGAAAATGTTGCATTTTTTGCTGATAACGGTTTTGACGCTGTCAGCGTTCTTGGAATGCATATGGATAAGGTTCTCCTGGATGAAGAAAAAGCAGAGGCCTTGGCAAAAACAGTTATGGAAAAGGGCGTTGTTTTAACTGTTCATCATAAGCTGCCAAAAAATCATAGCGAAGAAGCTGTTTTAACCTTTAAGGCCGCAATAGAGAAGATTGGACAATGGCAGAAAAAATGGGGGCTTATTTCAATTCTTTCCTTTGATATTGACGATGAAATAAGGGATAATGTAACT
>CASFLA010000049.1 GCA_949295415.1 uncultured Oscillospiraceae bacterium | reverse complement strand
GATATTGAAACTTACAGTTTCAGTGATATTATATTCGCCCCAAAAACTCGCGAAGCGAATATAACTTGGGGCTCAGCCCAAATATAACTGCGAAGCAATATCACTCGTTGCAAGGCGAATATAACTGTGGCACCTTCCTTATGGAAGGTGCCACAAACCCTGCATTTTTTCTTTTACTGATTGAGCCCGAAACTTACTGATAATGCGCGGTCAATTTCGCTCATAGCGGCAGTGTCAAGACTGCCCATTTTTTCTTTTAATCGTTGTTTATCAATGGTTCGGACCTGTTCTAACAGAACTATGGAATTTTTGGATAATCCGCATCCGTCGGCATCAACGTGGATGTGGGTTGGAAGATTAGTTTTATCGCGCTGGCTTGTTATCGCCGCCGCTATAACGGTGGGGCTGAATTTGTTACCAACATCGTTTTGAACAATAAGTACCGGCCTTATACCGCCTTGCTCGGAACCGATAACGGGGCTTAAATCAGCGTAATAAATATCTCCTCTTTTAACAGTCATTTGTTTCACACTCCGAAATGAAATCTTTACAGAAGATAGTGTTGCCCTGATTTCTAAAATTTAGTCAGAATTACACATATCAGTCCATTTTATGCGGCAACCGTTTTAGTTGACAAACTATGGACGGGCTTATTTTTGATAAAATTATGGAGAAAATACCTTAAAAACAGACTATTTTACAAAATCGGCATTGAAATTAGCAGCGGTTTAAGATAAAATGTTATAGATAAGAATTTTGAATCGGGGTGAGGATTATAATGAAAAAACTATTTCCCGAGCAGGTTTTCGATATTTTAGAGGTTGGTAAGACCGGCTTCATAATTGTTTACAGAAGACCTGAAATTGATGATAAGGTAGTTGTTTCATATAAATCGGTATCGTTAGAAAACGGTGTTGTCAGCAAAAGAACAAGAGCTGATTACGAATTTGTTAAATTCGGCGAGAAAAGAAAAGCAATAAATCTTCAAGTTGATAACTTTGTAACCTGCAATTGCGTTCAGCTTCAAAATGACCGCCTGTTTGTTGTATCCTCAAACGGTGAGTCTAAAATATTAGACCATGAGGGCGATGTTGAGTGGCAAGGCAAAATCCGCTATAAAGAAAACGGACCCTCCGGAATCGCAAGCTTTGGTAATACATTATGGGCATCATTTGCAGATAATAATGCTCTTATCCGCTTCAATCTCAACACAATGAGAGAGGAGCTTCGCATTGGTGGCTCTAATGATTCATCCTTCTCGGGTCCTGAGGGACTTTGGATTGATGAGGAGCAGAGCAAGCTGATTGTTTGCAACAGCGAAGCCTGCAATCTTTTAGAGGTTAATATGAAAACCTATACTGTTTGTGAAAAAGCGACCTTTGAAGAGCCTGTCCATAAATATCTGAGGATAGGAACAAGAGAGTTTGTAGTTTTAGATTCGGGACTTTATCTTCTTTAATAAACCGCCGCAGAGTTTCGCCCACGTCCTTATGGGACGTGGGGCGTTGGCTCTGCGGCTTTTTTATTTAATGCGAGGAGAGTCGAACTCGAATCGCCTCCTATTAGTTGTTCCACATGGTGTAAATTCCGTATTTAAGCGCTGTTTTTAGCCGTTCTCTTGAACGCGAAAGATGCCTTGAAACAGTTGATTTTGAAATGCCGTGCTTTTTGGCAATGGCAGTAACTGTTTCACCGCCGAAATAATATTCGTTAACCATTTCTCGCTGGCGGTCGGTTAATTCTGTTTCAATGGCTTTTGAGAGCGCCTTTTTCATAGCGTTAAGATTTTTTGCATTTGTATCGCCGTCATATAGGCCGCTTATGGGTATGCGGTCGCCAAAAACCTCTAAGCTAAATCTTGTTCGGGTCATTTTACTCCTCCTTTTTATATGCGATAAGTATTTTTGCACATCTGCGGCATTCTAAGGCATCACAGTATAGCGAAAGAATGCGGCGCTTAATAAGTATTTTTTCGTTGTTTTCAAGTGAATCGGCAAGCCGGTTCAGCTTATGGATTTTTTCAATAAGAATATCGGCGCGATTTAAGTATTCTGCACCAAGCTCTGAAAGTTCCATTGTCCCACTCCTTGTATTGTTGTTTACACCGATGTTTAAGCACATTTTGTGCTCTTTTGATATCGCGGCTATAATATCACGATTTGTGTGCAAAATCAAGAATTTTCGATAAAATTCTACACAATTCGTGTTATAATACAAAAGTTGGTGCAACATTTTACCAACTTTTATAAAAACATCATTGCATATCTTGTTGCATTTTCACACAAATTGTGTTATAACTGTTATAAGAAAAAATATGGTGGGAGGCTTTTCGATGAATGGTTTTGGCGATAACTTGAAGAAATTACGTAATGAAGCGGGTTTAACTCAAAAAAAATTGGCATCGCAGCTTGAGATTTCTCCCAGTGCTGTTGGTATGTATGAGCACGGAAGAAGAAAGCCCGATTACGAGATGCTGATTAAGGTTAGCCGTCTGTTTTCAGTTAGTATAGATAGCCTTGTTGGAAATACTGAGGTTCCAAACGAGGCAACCGATATTATAAATGAAATGAAGTCTAAAATTTTAAGAAGTAATAATATAACTCTTAACGGCGTTTTGATGACAGAGCAGGAACGTGA
Organism: uncultured Oscillospiraceae bacterium; assembly: GCA_949295415.1. GTDB lineage: Bacteria > Bacillota > Clostridia > Oscillospirales > Acutalibacteraceae > UMGS172. Next base: position 20,655 of record CASFLA010000049.1, on the reverse strand, counting down.
GCAGCTGCTTTCGGCCATTGAAATTGCAACAAATGTTATCCTTTCAAACAAATCTAATAAATAAGCTGTAAGATTTGCCCGTTTTATTGTTTTAAACATATTAAACAGGCAAATTTTTATTGACAGAATGCTTACTTTTGAGTTATAATTCTAAATTGATAGGTTATGTCTGTTAATATGCCTTATGGTGTCTTGAGATATAACTCAACGTTCAGTAGGCAAAGGAGGTAAGTAAAATGAAAAGAACATATCAGCCTAAGAAAATTCATCGTTCGAAAGAACACGGTTTCCGTAAGAGAATGTCAACCGCTAACGGCCGCAAGGTGCTTGCACGTCGTAGAAGCAAGGGCAGACACAGTCTTACCTACTAAGAAAAGGTCGCATTATGTGACCTTTTCTTAAAAGCGAATGGTTTTATTTTAATTTTGAAAAGAGGCGATCAGTTTGGAATCCTTAAAGCTTAATCTCAACAAGGATTTCAGGCGCCTTTATGCAAGAGGGCATAGCTATGTTCATCCTGCGGTAGTTTCATATATAATTCCTAATAATCGGAAAATCATTCGCTACGGAATAACAACCGGCAAAAAGATTGGAAGCGCGGTAATGAGAAATCGCGCAAGAAGGCTTATTGAAGCCGCTGCGAGAGAATGCTTCAAGAATATGAATTCGCGTGGCGCGGATATCGTATTCGTTGCGAGAAGCAGAACTGTATCGGTCAAAAGCACCGATATAAAAATAGCCTTGGAACAGCATTTCAAGGCTGAAGGGTTACTCCCTTAAAGCTATGAAGTATATCTTTATATTTTTTGTTCGACTTTACAGGAAATTTATTTCCCCACTTAAGACACCTTGCTGTAGGTTTGAGCCAACCTGCTCCGCTTACGCCATAGAGGCGTTGGAAAAGCGAGGAGCTTTTATCGGATTGGGACTTACTGTTTGGCGCATATTGCGTTGCAGTCCCATGTCAAAAGGCGGGTATGACCCCGTTCCCGAGAAAAAACAAAGAAGTCGCAAAGCTAAGGCTACAAAAGACAAACTTTTTTTATCCGACAAAGCTAATGGTCGGAAGTAAGGAAATGCTATGAATTTTATAAGTAAAATAATGGGCTGGGTGCTCGCACAGTTTAGTGGACTGTTCGGCCACAATTTTGCAGCCTCGGTATTTATCTTTACTCTTCTTGTAAACGTTGCAATGCTGCCGTTTACTTTAAAAACTCAGAAGTCAAGTGCAAAGCAGGCTAAATTAAAGCCCAAGCTTGATGCGCTTAAAAAGAAATACGGTAATGACAGGCAAAAGTATAGTCAGGCAATGAGCGAGCTCTATCAGAAGGAGAACGTTTCAATGTCGGGCGGTTGTTTGCCGATGATTATAAGACTTTTTGTTATGATGGGCGTTTATTGGGCAATTGCCAGTCCGATAAGCTTTGTTCTGCGGGTTGATAGCGCCGCAGTTACTGCCGCTAAAAACTGGACCTCTTATGTCAAGGTTGTTGAAAGTGGGACAAATATTGACTGGCAGGCTGCAGGAATTGAAGAAGTTAAGAAATCAGATGAAGTTTTAAACCTCGTAAAAGAGCATGGCGATAAGGATGAGAGCTATTATGCAAAGCTCGTTATTCTCGATAAAGCCAATGCTGCCAAGGATGTTAAAAAGGATTCTGTTGAGGCCGTTATGCAGGCTGCAATCAAAAAGAATGCAGTAGTAAGAGAGGTTGTGCTATTTGACCGCATTAAAACCTCTCCTGTTATAAAAGCCAATTTTATTTCAAATGGCGGCTCCATGGAGGAGCTAGAGAAAATTGACTTTGATTTGTTCGGTCTCGATTTAACTCAGACTCCTAAATTCTCATGGAACTTCTCAAATGCCAATAAATATTGGCTTATTCCTATGATTTCTTTCCTTGCCTCACTTGCAACAAGTCTTGTTTCAATCAAGCTTCAGAAGAAGGCAAACCCTGAAGCTCCGAATATGACTGCCATGATGGTAGGAACATCCGGAATTTCGCTCTATTTCGCGTTTACATTCCCCTGCGCAGTAGGCTTCTACTGGATTTGCTCGAGCATTATTTCGGGCGGATTGCAGGTTCTCACTCAGATTTTCTACGGTCCCGATGTTATTATAGCTAAGGAACAGTCCAAGAGTGTCATTATGCGCGCCAAAAAAGAGCAGGAAAAAATCAATAAAATCGGGTAATTGAGTATTGGTAAAATCCAAGGAGGATTTTGAATTGATTATTAAGGAACAAATCGGCATCGGTTCAACTGTCGATGAAGCGCGCGAGGATGCTATTTTAAAGCTCGGCGCCGGCATTGAAGATGATGTTAAGTTTGATATTATAGCATTGCCCAAGAAAAAGACTCTTGGTCTTTTCGGTGGAAGTGATGCAAAGGTCAGGGCATATATTGAGGGCCCTGATGCTCCTGTTGCAAAAGAGCGCAAGGAGCGTGGACCTAAACCTGCAGAAAAAAAGAACAACCATAAAAAAGAGGTTGCAGAAAAGAAACCTGCAGAAGCGAAGGTAGCTGAGGTTAAAGGTATTCCCGCCGCAGAGGTTGACCCCGAGTCCCAGGCAGGCAGAGCTTACACTTACCTCGCAAAGATTTTAGAAAAAATGGGCGTCACCGATTTTGCGGCTGAGATTGCTGAAATTGAGGGTGGAGCAAAGATAACTATCAGTAGCGGTAACAAGTTCGGCGTTATGATTGGTCGCAGGGGTGAAACCCTCGATGCGTTGCAGTATCTTGCTTCTCTTGTTGCTAACGAGAAGGGTAGCGGATATTATAGAATTGTTATTGATATCTGCAACTACCGCGAGAAAAGAGAGGGCACTTTAGAGGCACTCGCTAAGAAAACTGCCGCTCAGGTTTTAAAAACCGGCAGAAACCGTGCTTTAGAGCCGATGAATCCTTATGAGCGTCGTATTATTCATAACGCTATTCAGGAAATCGAGGGAGTTGTGTCTGCTTCGGTTGGCGATGGTGCTGCGAGAAGAGTTGTTATTGCAGTTGAGGGCAAGCCGATTCGCGATAACGGCGGCCGTCCGCAGAGAAACGGTTCTCGCAGAGGCAGAGATGCTTCTCAGAGAAGTTCTGCACCTCAGAAGCCGGTTCAAGCTGAAAATAATAAGCCCAAAGAAACCGACGGCACCAAGCTGTATGGAAGACTGGATAAGTAATTTGTTTGGCGGATATGATGGCTGTTCGGTCGTCGTATCCGCTTTGCGTTTTTTAAACTAAAAGGGGTGTTTTTATGAATATTTTAGTCGGCGATAAGCTTAAAATGAAGAAAAAGCATCCTTGCGGAAGTGAAGTTTTTATTGTTTTGCGCGCAGGTATGGATTTTAAAATCCGTTGCGAAAAATGCGGCCATGAGATAATGCTTCCGAGAGTGAAATTAGAAAAAAATATAAAACAGATAGTTAAGGAAAGTTAAGGATGTTTAATAAACTTTTAGCGGTTGAAAATAGGTTTGAAGAAATTGCATTGCGCCTTTCTGACCCTCTTACCGCGCAGGATTCAGGAACATTTGCCGAGCTTATGAAGGAGCATTGCAGATTAGCTCCCATAGTTGAAAAATACCGCGAATATAAAACCGCAAAATCTAATTTTGACGGTGCTAAGGAAATGCTTGACGCGGGTGGGCTTGATCCCGAGCTTAAAGAGCTTGCCGAAATGGAAATGCTCGATTCAAAGCAGCTGATTGAAACCCTTTCCGATGAGCTTAAAATTCTGCTTTTGCCGAGAGACCCCAATGATGACCGAAACGTTATAGTTGAAATCAGAGGCGGTGCAGGCGGAGAGGAAGCGGCGCTTTTTGCCGGCGTTTTAATGCGTATGTATTCGATGTATGCCGAATCTATGCATTGGAAAACCGAAATATTGAGTGCCAGCGAAACCGAACTCGGAGGTTACAAGGAAGTCAGCTTTATGATTGAGGGCGACGGTGCTTATTCAAAATTTAAGTATGAAAGCGGTGTTCATAGAGTTCAGCGTGTTCCAGAAACTGAAACTCAGGGCAGAATCCATACTTCAACCGTTACTGTTGCAGTTTTACCTGAGGCAGAGGAGGTTGAGGTTGAAATAAACCCTGCCGATTTGCAGATAGATACCTACCGCGCAGGCGGTGCAGGCGGTCAACATGTTAACAAGACCGAATCTGCCATAAGAATTACCCATATACCGACCGGTCTTATTGTTGAATGTCAGGACGAGAGAAGCCAGTATAAAAACAAGGATAAGGCGATGAAGGTCCTACGTTCAAGGCTGTATGAAATGATGCAGAATGAGCAGAATGCCGCCATTGCGAGTGATAGAAAATCGCAGGTTGGAACGGGCGACCGCTCTGAGAGAATCAGAACCTATAACTATCCCCAAGGCCGCGTTACTGACCATAGAATCGGCTTAACACTTTATAAGTTAGATTCAATTTTAAATGGTGATTTAGAGGAGCTTATAAGCTCAATAATCACCTATTTCAGAACCGAAATGTTAAAAGCAGAGGCACACGAATAAAGAGGCGTTTAAGTTTGAATACTGAAAAATTAAAGGTTTTCAATTTAAAATCGGATAGTAAAAATCTAGACCGCGCTTGCGAAATTTTAAAAAGCGGCGGTCTTGTTGCCATGCCTACTGAAACGGTTTACGGTCTTGCCGCCAGCGCTTATGACGAAAAAGCGGTCAGCAATATTTTTGCCGCAAAGGGAAGGCCGCAGGATAATCCTTTGATTGTTCATATCTCAAATATCGAGATGCTGAATGACCTTGTCTCAGAAATGCCAAAAAAGGCAATAGAGTGCGCCGAAAGGTTCTGGCCGGGACCATTTACCATGGTGCTTAAAAGAAGCGAGAAAATTCCCGCATCAGTTAGTGCAGGGCTTGATACCGTTGCGATAAGAATGCCGAGTAATCAAGTTGCCGCAGAGCTTATAGAAAAATGCGGATTGCCGTTAGCTGCGCCGTCGGCAAATCTCTCAGGCTCACCGAGCCCTACAACCGCCGAGCACGTTATTGCCGATTTAGACGGCAAAATTGACGCGATTGTAGTATCAGAGCCTTGCGAGGTTGGCGTTGAATCAACAGTTGTAACATTGGCAACCAATCCGCCGAGGTTGCTTCGTCCGGGTGGAATAACCTTAGAGCAGTTAAAAGAAGTTTTGCCCGATATAGTTATTGACAAGGCAGTTTTAGCAGAGCCCGAGAAGAACAAGCCGGTTGCATCACCCGGCATGAAATATAAGCATTATGCGCCGAAATCTAAGGTCATAATGCTTGACGGAAATTTGCAGGATTTCTGCAAATATGTTAATTCTAAAGCCGAAAACGGAGTTTTCGCCCTTGTTTTTGACGGCGAGGAGGAGGGACTTATGGTTCCAACTGTTTCGTTTGGCAAAAGGGATGATGCTGCAACTCAGGCGGCGGTGCTTTTTGATGCGTTAAGACTGCTTGATAAAAAAGGCTGTTCGATTTGTTATGCAAGGGTTCCAACCCTTGATGGAATGGGACTTGCAGTTTATAACCGCCTAATAAGAGCCGCGGCGTTCGAGGTGATAACATTATGAAGATTATAGGCCTCACCGGACCCACCGGCAGCGGTAAATCGGCATTATCAAAGATTGCCGAAAGGTTAAACTTTTCGATTATTGATTGCGATAAGGTAGCCAGAGAGGTTTCTAATGAAACGGAAATTATCAATAAATTGGTCGATGCCTTTGGTAAGAATATTATAGAAAGCGGTGAGCTGAACCGCAAAGCGCTTGCAAGAGTAGCCTTTGCAACCAAAGAAAAAACCGAGCTTTTAAATAGTATAATGTTGCCCGAGATTTCTAAAAAAATCGAGGAGATTGTGAATACTTTAAAGGTTGCAGGCAAAGAATATATTCTTCTTGATGCGCCAACTCTTTATGAAAGCGGAATCGATAAAAAATGCGATGCTGTGATCGCAGTTTTAGCCGATGAAAAAGTTAGAAAGCAGAGAATTATCGCGCGAGATAATTTAACCGAGCAGCAAGCAATGGATAGATTATCCGCCTCTAAAGAGGACAATTTTTATAAAGAAAAAACAGTGCATATACTATATAACAACGGCGATTTAGATAAATTTTCAGATAGCGCCGAAAAAATTCTTAAAAATTTTTAATTCAGGAGATTTATGAAACGGTTTCGTTCTATTTTCAGAACCGTTGCTACGCTTTTAATGGTGATAATTGTTGTCACAGTTGGGCACGCTATGGTTATAAGATACCTTTATCCCAAAAATTACGCCGATTATGTTGAGAAATACAGTAATGAATACGATATTTCAGAAGAGCTTATTTTTGCGGTTATAAAGTGTGAAAGCGGTTTTAAACCGAATGCAAAATCCAATAAAAATGCGGTTGGCTTAATGCAAATCACCGAGGAAACATTTAATGATGTTAAAAAAATGCTCGGCGATGATGACTTGTCGTTTTCCGTTGATGCTACCAATGAAGAACTAAATATTAAATACGGAACCTATTATTTGAGGTTTTTAAATAATTATTTCAGTGGCGATGAAATCGCAGTTATTGCCGCATACAATGCGGGGCTTGGCAATGTTCAAAAATGGCTTGGCGAGGATAAGAAGCTATCAAGAAGCGAAATTGAGTTTGCCGAAACGAAAGCGTATGTTAAAAAGGTTTTAAAGGCTAAAAAAATATATAAAAATGTTTATGAAAAGGGGTCTCAAGATGTCTGACTATACAGAGCTTAAGGAAAAATTATTCTATACCCAGAAAAATGGTTTATTAAAAGAAGATATATCAGTAGAGGTTGAAGAGTTTTCAAATGGCTATAAGGATTTCTTAGGTGCATCTAAAACTGAAAGACTTTGCGTTAAAAAATCGCTCGAAATTCTTAAAAAAGCCGGCTTTAGTGAGTTTAGCTATGGCAAAGAATATAAAGCAGGGGATAGAGTTTTTATAAACAACCGCGGCAAAGCCCTTGCAATTGCTGTCATCGGTCAAAAAACTGTTGATAACGGAACCAGAATTGCGGCGGCTCATATTGATTCTCCGCGTCTTGATTTAAAGCCCAATCCGCTTTATGAGGATAGTGAGTTGGCACTCTTTAAAACTCATTATTACGGCGGAATTAAGAAATATCAGTGGACAACTGTGCCGCTGGCCCTCCACGGCGTTTTCTGCAAAAAGGACGGAACGACAGTAGAGGTTTCTATTGGTGAAGATGAAAATGAGCCTTGCTTCGTTGTTACCGATTTATTGCCGCATCTTGCTGCTGCTCAGTATAAGCGCCCCGCAGGCGAGCTTATCAGAGGCGAGGAATTGAATGTTCTTATCGGTAGCCGTCCCTTCCTTGATGATGAGGGAAGCGAGCTTGTAAAGCTTAATATTCTTAAAATGCTCAATGAAAAATACGGAATAGTTGAGGAAGATTTCCTTTCGGCAGAGCTTGAATGTGTTCCTGCAGGCAAGCCGCGCGATGTTGGTTTTGACCTTTCAATGATTGGCTCTTACGGCCATGATGACCGCGTTTGTGCTTATCCCTGCCTTATGGCTGCAGTTGATGCTAAGACTCCCGAATATACCGTTATCAGCATTCTTGCCGATAAGGAGGAAGTTGGTTCTGACGGAAACACAGGTCTTAACTCTGCATTCTTGGAGCAGTTTATTGGTTTCCTTGCAGAGATGCAGGGTGTAAACAAGGATATTGCTCTTTGCAATTCAAAATGCCTTTCGGCCGATGTTAATGCTGCTTTTGACCCGACCTTCCCTGATGTTATGGAAAAGAAAAACGCCGCATGTATCAACTACGGCGCAGTTATAACAAAATATACAGGTGCAAGAGGAAAGGGTGATACCTCCGATGCCTCGGCTGAGTTTGTTGCCTTTATCCGCAAGATTCTCGATGAGAATAATGTTATTTGGCAGACAGGTGAGCTCGGCAAGGTTGATTTAGGCGGCGGCGGAACGGTTGCAAAATATATTGCAAATTTGGGTGTTGATGTTGTTGACTTGGGTGTTCCTGTTCTTTCGATGCATGCTCCATTTGAGGTTGTTTCAAAGCTTGATGTTTATATGACCTATAAGGCAGTTAAGGCGCTGTTTCAAAACTAAATAAAAAATAAAAGCCGTTGGGTTTTCCCCAACGGCTTTTTTGTTTTCGAAAATTGAATTACTTAAGCTCAACCTTTGCGCCAACTTCTTCAAGTTTCTTCTTGATTTCTTCAGCCTCTTCTTTGCCAGCTGCTTCCTTAATGGTCTTAGGAGCGCCGTCAACGAGACCCTTAGCGTCAGCAAGGCCAAGACCGGTAATCTCGCGAACAACCTTGATAACCTTAATCTTCTCTGCGCCTGCTTCTGCAAGAACAACATCGAACTCGGTCTTCTCTTCTGCTGCTGCGCCAGCTGCTGCTGCAGGACCTGCAACTGCTACTGCTGCTGCGGCGGAAACGCCGAATTCTTCCTCAATTGCGTGAACGAGCTCAGAAAGCTCAAGAACGGTAAGAGCCTTGATTTCTTCAATCATAGCTGTAATTTTCTCTGATGCCATTTTAATTTACCTCCAAAAATGTTTTTTTGTTTTAAAATCAATTATTCGCTGCTAATTATTCGGCTGCAGCTTCCGGTGCTGCCTCGCCGTCCTTATCGACGATAGCCTGAAGGGCACGGGCAAGAGCAGAAATAGGTGCGTTGAAAGCGTTGCAAACGGTTGCGAGAAGAATATCTCTCGGGGGAAGCTTAGCGATGCTGTTAATAGTATCAAGGTCGATAACCTTTCCATCCATAAAACCGGTTTTAATAGTAAAGCTCTCATTGCTTTCTGCATATTTGCAGAGGATTCTTGCTGCTGCAACATGGTCATCGCTGCTTACTGCAAGAGCAGTGTTGCCGTTAAGGAACGGGTCGAGCTCACTAAGGTCAGTGCCTGCAACAGCCTTGCGGAGAAGGGTGTTCTTAACTACGGTGTAGTTAACGCCTGCTTCACGCAATTCTTTACGGAGCTTTGTATCGTCTGCAACGGAGATACCGCTGTAGTCAACCAAAACACCTGCGCAAGCTGCTTCAACATTAGCTTTAATATCTGCAACCTGCTGCTGCTTGAGTTCTAAGATTTTCTGATTTGGCAAAATAATTCACCTCCGAAAAAAATGAAAATGCCTGCTCCAAAGACGGAACAGGCATAAAAATTCTATAAATAGATTTTATGTTGCTCCTCGGCAGGCAGACAAAAGTCTTTACGCAAAGCACCTACTGTCTTTGGAATTAACATCGGTATAATACCATAATAGTCAACAATTGTCAACTATTTTTTGAATTTAAAATGGAATTTTAATTAAGCGCCGTATTTAGAAGCGTTAACCTTGATTCCGGGGCCCATTGTAGTAGCAACTACGCAGGACTTGATATACTGACCCTTTGCTGCAGCAGGCTTAGCCTTTGCAACAGCTGAAAGTAAGGTTTCAAAGTTCTCCTGGAGCTTCTCAGCGCCAAAGGAAACCTTACCGATGGGGCAGTGGATAATATTCTGCTTGTCAAGGCGGTATTCGATTTTACCTGCCTTTGCCTCGGTAACAGCCTTAGCAACGTCAGGAGTAACGGTTCCTGCCTTAGGGTTAGGCATAAGTCCACGGGGACCAAGAACCTTACCAAGACGACCAACAAGACCCATCATATCAGGAGAAGCAATAAGAACATCAAACTCCATCCAGTTTTCAGTCTGAATCTTGGTTACGAGGTCCTCTGCGCCAACATAATCTGCGCCGGCGTCTTTAGCAGCCTGAGCCTTGTCCTCTTTGCAGATAACAAGGGTGCGAACGGTTTTACCGGTTCCGTTGGGGAGAACAACTGCACCACGAACCTGCTGGTCAGCGTGACGAGAATCAACACCAAGACGGATATGTGCTTCGACGGTTTCGTCGAACTTTGCTGTTTTAGTTTTTACAGTAAGGTCCATTGCCTCAGCAATGTCATACTGCTTAGTTGAATCTACAAGCTCTGCGCTTGCGACATATTTTTTACCATGTTTCATTTTAAATGTTACCTCCCAAAATAGTGGTTAATCGGATATTTCCTCCCACAAGGGAGCATCAGTCCTCGACAGTGATGCCCATTGAACGTGCAGTTCCTGCAATCATCGACATTGCTGCTTCTAAAGAAGCTGCATTTAAGTCGGGCATTTTTGTCTCAGCGATTTTCTGAACCTGCTCCTTAGTGATTTTAGCAACCTTGTTCTTGTTAGGAACGCCGGAAGCTTTATCAATTCCGCAAGCCTTCTTTATAAGAACGGCTGCAGGAGGGGTTTTAGTGATGAATGTAAAGGAACGGTCAGCGTAAACGGTAATAACAACAGGAATGATAAGACCTGCGTCATTCTTAGTTCTCTCGTTGAATTCCTTTGTAAAAGCCATAATGTTTACACCATGCTGGCCAAGTGCCGGTCCAACAGGGGGAGCCGGGGTTGCTTTGCCGGCAGGAATCTGAAGCTTAATATAGCCGGTAATTTTCTGTGCCATTTTAATTTACCTCCATAAAATGTGGTGGTGGGGTATTGACCCCTGACGGAGCGCCTTTGAAAATTTAGGCGTTCCTCCCACGAATGAACGTTAAAAACGTTTTAACTTAATCTTCAACAAGACCGATTTGGTTGAGCTCAAGTTCAACAGGTGTTTCTCTGCCGAACATAGAAATAGTAACGCGAACGTTATTATTTTCAACATCAATCTCATTAACAATACCTGTGAAGCCGGTAAGCGGTCCATCAACTATTGTTACATTATCACCAACAGCATATGAAAGCTCGACGGTGCGCTTTTCAACGCCGAATTTTTCAACTTCCTTATCGGTGAGCGGAACCGGCTTTGAAGCCGGGCCAACGAAGCCTGTGCATCCGCGAGTGTTGCGGACAACATACCAGGAATCATCGGTAACGATCATTTTAATCATAACATAACCGGGAAAAAGCTTACGCTCGACCTGCTTCTCGCTACCATCTTTAGTAATCTCGGTAACGATTTCGGTCGGGATTTTGATATCCTGAATCAAATCCTGCATTCCGCGGTTTTCGACCATTTTTTCAAGGTCTGTCATAACCTTATTTTCATAGCCTGAGTATGTGTGTACTACATACCACTTAGCTTCTCCTAAATCTGCCATAATTACCTCCTCGATAATAATTAACCGATGTTAGTAACAAGATCGATAAGAGCGCCAAGACCCCAGTCAAGCAACCAGATGAATGCACCGATTAAAAGGCACATAACAAGAACGATGATGGTGTTCTTGATAACTGCTCTCGGACCGGGCCAAACTATTTTCTTGATTTCACCCTTATAGTCGCGAAGGAACTTGATGACTTTCTTAGGAATGGTAAGCTGACCTTTAGACTCATCAACTGCAAGCTTATCTGCTGCGAGAAGATTTGCAACTGCGCTAATAAGTGTTAAGAAGAGCAGAATGGAAATCCATAACGGCATCATCGAAACATAGCTGGCACCTGCAACATTTTTGAAGCCCTGAGTATCAAGGAACTTAAGCGGCATTGAGCAAGCGATAACGAGCATATAAACTGCATCAACCGCTGCAAAACCGATAGCTGCCCACTTTGAACCCTTAAACTTCAATGACAAAGCAGAGAAGAGGAGAGTAAAGGCGGTCAGAATTATGCAGAAAAGAATATCAGATGATGCACCGATATCAGCTCCGTTATAGCTCTGGCCAAAGGCGAACTCTGTTCCTGTGCGGACTACAAATGTTCCATCAGCAAAGGAAACCTTACCGAAGTTGAAGAAGAACAGCACTAAAGCCGCTGCACTAAAGAGAATGGTCAGTACACGAGTGATGTTTTTGATAAGCTTCAAAATGTGTACCTCCTTACTTTGTCTCTTTGTGAACGGTGTGCTTTTTGCAGAATCTGCAATACTTATTCATCTCAAGACGATCGGGATCGTTTTTCTTGTTTTTCATAGTGTTGTAGTTGCGCTGCTTGCACTCTGAACAAGCTAAAGTAATTTTTACTCTCATGACGGCACCTCCCGTTTTACGGAAATATTTTTGTTCATTTAAGAACTCGGCCTCCCTCGAATCATTCTGCGAACCGCCGCGGATATACAATATCTAGTGCATAATCCGAAAGCGCAAACAAGCGGTTGACCTCGCAGATTGAAGCAGGTCTTTTACAATAAAAAAGACCTTCGCAGAGGTAATAGTAGTTTACCATAAGTCATGCAAAAGGTCAAGCGTTTTTTATATCTTTTAAGGATTATTTATTGTACCATAACATTTTTTAAAAAAATCCTTTATTTTTGCGGTAAGTGTATGTATAATATATTTTAATATAGTTTTAGGAGAGTATATATGCGTATAGTTGTAAAATTGGGAACAAGCACATTGGCGCACTCTACGGGTCTTTTAAATATTCGCCGTGTAGAAGAAATATGCAAGGTAATAAGCGATATCAAGAATGCAGGCGACGAGGTTATAATGGTGTCTTCGGGCGCTATCGGTATGGGTGTAGGTAAGCTGTCGCTTAAATCCCGTCCCGACGATATTCCGACAAAGCAGGCAGCGGCGGCTGTGGGACAGTGTGAACTGATGTATACATACGATAAGCTTTTTTCCGAATATAACCACACCGTAGCCCAAATACTTATAACGAGCGAGGATTTGCAAAACGAGCAAAGACACCAAAATTTCAACAATACCTTAAACCGTTTGTTAGAACTCGGCGCTTTGCCGATACTCAATGAAAACGATACTGTTACAACTGAGGAACTCGGTATCGGCGACAACGATACTTTAGCGGCGATAGTAGCCAAAAGTGTAAAAGCCGACATACTTGTTCTGTTCAGCGATATCGACGGTCTTTATACATCCGACCCGCACAAATGCAGTGATGCAAAGCTTATAAGCTATGTCGATAAAATTGACGAAAATATAACGGCAATAGCCGGCGGCAGTGGAACAATCCTCGGCACAGGCGGTATGGTAACAAAACTTAATGCGGCAAGGATTTGTATGGATTGCGGTTGTGATATGATTATCACCAACGGCGCAAACCCCGCAAGTCTTTACGATATTGTCAAAGGCAAAGAAATAGGAACAAAATTTTCGGGGAAGTAATAAAATGATTAAAATGTTAACTGCCGCAAAAGCGGCAAAGACAGAGGTTTCTGCCCTTAATACCGAACAAAAAAACAACGCTCTGCTTAAAATGGCAGACGCGCTGATTGAAAATACGCAAAGAATTCTTGACGCTAATGCTGTTGATGTAAAAAATGCAAAAGGCAGCATAAGCGAGGTTATGATTGACCGACTTTTGCTTAATGCCGACCGTATAAGGACGATGGCCGACGGTATTCGCGATGTGGCAAAGCTGCCCGACCCCGTAGGCGATATTCTTAGCGAAACGACCCGTGAAGACGGACTTAAAATCACCAAGGTTTCGGTGCCTGTCGGCGTTATCGCCATTATATATGAAAGCCGCCCCAATGTTACAAGCGATGCCGCGGCACTTGCACTTAAAAGCGGAAATGTCTGTGTGCTTCGCGGCGGCAAAGAGGCTTTTAATTCGGCACTTGCCATTGTAAACGCTTTGCGTGAGGGACTGCGCAGGTCGGGAATTTGTGAAGACGCGATAAACCTTGTAACCGATATTTCGCGTGAGAGCGCAACCGCGCTTATGAAAGCCAACGGATATATTGATATGCTCATCCCACGCGGCGGTGCAGGACTTATAAACGCGTGCGTGCAAAATGCAACCGTGCCTTGTATTCAAACAGGAACGGGTATTTGCCATATTTATGTAGAAAAAACCGCCGACATTGATATGGCGATAAAGATTATAAACAACGCCAAGACCAGCAGACCGAGTGTTTGTAATGCGGCAGAGGTTTTGCTTGTTGACGAGCAAATCAAAGACGAACTATTGCCCAAAGTGTATGATACGCTTGTTACAAAGCGTGCGTCTTGCGGACTTGTTCCTGTAGAGCTTAGGCTTGACGGTAAAGCGGCTCAAATCATTGACGGAATAAGCGCGGGAGATAACGATTTTGACACCGAATTTTTAGACTATATTATGGCGGTTAAATGTGTAAGCGGCATTGACGAGGCAATATCCCATATAGCAAAGCATTCAACAGGTCACAGCGAGGCGATAATTACCAAAAGTGATGAGGCGGCGTTAAAGTTTACGTCGTCGGTTGACAGCGCGGCGGTTTATGTTAATTCGTCAACACGATTTACCGATGGCGGTGAGTTCGGGCTCGGTTGCGAAATGGGTATTTCCACCCAAAAGCTTCACGCCCGCGGCCCTATGGGACTAAAGGAGCTTACAACATATAAATATGTAATCTACGGGAACGGACATATAAGATAGATATTAGCTTGAAAATCCATAGGTACGGCGTTCCGCTCGCCTTTTTGATTGTTTGCACTGACACTTTAACAAAAGAACGGAGACTAATATGAAATACTGATTTATAGGTTGCGGCAATATGGGCGGCGCGCTTGCGCGAGCTCTTTCAAAATCGACAAATGATATTATGCTTGCCGATTTTGACCGCACAAAAGCAGAAGCGCTTGCAAATGAAATAGGCGCCGTTGTCACTGATAACAAAACAATAGCCCGAGAATGCGGTAGAATATTTCTCGGTGTAAAGCCACAAGTGATGTCGGATATGCTGTATGACATCAAAGACGAATTTAACGCTAATGCTGTTTTGATTTCGATGGCAGCGGGACTTACCACCGACAGAATAAAGGGAATGACAGGTGATTTCCCTGTAATCAGAATTATGCCCAACACACCCGTAAGCGTGGGGCAGGGAGTGGTACTCTGCTGCCAAAACGGCGTATCGCAGGATGTGCTCGATGATTTTGTAAATGATATGCGTTTTAGCGGTAAAATTTACAGCGTTGACGAGTTGCTTATAGATGCAGGTTGCTCGGTTTCGGGTTGTGGACCTGCATTTATGTATACCTTTGCTGCTGCTGTTGCAAAAGGCGGTGTAGAATGCGGTCTTGACAACGCTCAGGCAATCGAGCTTGCAGCCGCAACAATGTTGGGTGCTGCAAGTATGTTGCTTGAAAGCGGAAAAGAGCCCGAAACACTTACCGATGCGGTTTGTTCAAAGGGCGGAAGTACGATCGAGGGCGTGAAAGTACTGCGAAACAGCGATTTTGAGAAAATAGTTACCGATTGTGTTAAGGCGGCATATAAGCGAAATAAGGAATTAGGCAAATAAAAAAGTGCAGATTTCAATTTGAAATCTGCACTTTTAATTTTAATCATTCGCTCGCAAGGTTAAGGACGCTTGGCGGAGTTATAATCGCAATGGGCCATTGCGGATGCGGATTGCGGTTCATACGCTCAACCGCGCAGAACTCAGGACCATTTTCGTTACCCACATGTGTTACCCAATGGTAGCCGTTCATATAACCTGCATAAATGCAGATGTGTGAACACCATTGAGTGCGGTTGTACCAGTTGCAAAAAATCATAAGTGAACCGATGGGTATCTGCTCGTCGGGATAAATTTTAAGGTCTTGATAAATACTGCCGCCGTCGCTTGCAGTAAAGTTAATATAGCGTGAGTAGCCTAAATTTACCCATTGTTGACCGGCAAGGTACCAATCGTTCGCACTGTGCGATTCTTTAGGACGGGGAAGCATAGATGTGTCAATACCCGCAACATTAGGCAGGAAGTTAAAGTAAACATACGATGCGTAGGTTGCACAAACAAGTCCTTTGTTTTCAAAGTATGTTATATCGGGCTGACCGTGAATGTTTGTCTCGTAGCCGGTGGCTCTGCCGTAATCGTCGTAGGTTATGTTTGAAAGCCAGCCAAGGCCGCGTTTTTGACCGCATAATACATAATCCTTACCCGAAGCCCACATTTTACCGCTGTTTCGTTGAGCGGTGAGATTGTATCCCGTAAATTCGAGCGCGTCTAAAAAGATGTTGTTATCGGGTGTCATATTTGAATTGTACACATATTCAATTTTTGCGGGCGGTGCAGCAGGCGGTGTTTCGGTTATAGCCGGAGTCTCGTTGACAATCGTCGTTTCGTTTGACACCGTCTCTTCATTCGACACGGGTTCTTCATTTGAAACTGATTCTTCGCTTGATGCAGGTTCCTCTTCCGGTATGACGTCTTGTTCAATTACGCTGACATCAGGTTCAGAACTTTAAATCTTGTCCGTTACTTTGGGAACCGAGTTAATGATACCCAGCACAATAGCCAAAGCTACGGCGAGGGCGATAACTGTGGTTACTATTGCAGATAAGACCACATGGGACGCAACAAACCCCATAACGCCGTAGAAAAAGTCGGATACATTTTCTTTAAAAGATTTTGAATGTTTCATATATTAGACTCCTTATATAGTGTTATATATAGGAATATAGTGATTTTATATTAAAACGGTGAAAATGTCAAATTTTAAAGAATTATGTTGTACCATAACATTTTTATATCTTTTAAGGATTATTTATGGTAGGTTCCGCCGTTTGAAATCTTGAAGGAACGGTAGATTTGTTCAAGCAGCATTATCCGTGCTAACTGATGAGGAAAGGTCATATTAGACATTGAAAGCTTATAGTGAGCTTTCTGCTTTATTTCATCGGCTATGCCGTAGGAACTGCCGATTATAAAGCAGATATTTGAAAAGCCGCTTACCTGAACAGAAGAAAGCTTGTCACTTAACTGAACGCTGCCGGGTGATATGCCCTCAATGCAAAGAGGGACAACATAGCTCCCTTGAGGAACAGAGGCGTTTATTTTTTCTGCTTCTTTAGCCAGCGCGGCGCTTATCTCGGCATCACTTGGATTATCCGACAAGCGTTGCGGCTCAATTTCAATTATATTAAGTCTGCAAAATGCCGAAAGGCGCTTTTCATATTCCTTTGATGCCTCTCTAAGATAATTTTCCTTAAGATGCCCTAGGGCGATAATTGTTATTTTAAGCATTTAATACCCCGTTTTAAAAAATAATAACATTTCCGTTTTTAGGCGGAGCAACATAGAGGATATAATCCTCGTTTTCTATAAGCTTATCGTCAACCAAGCGGGCAACAACGCAATTCTTTGCAACCTCGGGGCGATTATTTTCGCGGCTTAAATGGCCCAAGATGACCCTTGTTGTTCCGCTTTTTATAAGTTTGGCTATTTCTGCGGCGCAATTGTTGTTGGAGAGATGGCCCTTATCGCTTAATATTCTTTTTTTTAGCGGCGGAGGATAAGGTCCGTTTTCAAGCATAAAAAGGTCATAATTCGATTCTAACAAAACGGCATCTGAACCTGATAATGCCAGATGAACCTCGTCTGACACAAAGCCCAAGTCGGTGCAAACAGCACATCTTCTGCCATCGGGCAAGGTTATGATATAGCCGCTTGAGCCCTCGCAGTCATGGCTTGTTGAGAAGCGGGTTATTTTAAAATCGCCCAATTCAAGACTCTCGTCAAAAGAGGTTATCTCGAGCTCAGGAATGAATTTTAAAATAGCCTCTTTGGTTTTTTTAGAAGCAAAAATGGGGATATTATATTTCGAACTGAATACCTTTAAGCCTTGGATATGGTCAATATGCTCATGGGTTATAAATATTCCAAGAAGAGTTAGAGGGTCGATTGCGGCCTTGCAAAGTCCCTCGCATATTGCTTTTGCGTTTATTCCGGCATCAATAAGAAGACCGGACTTGCCATGGCCTATGTATGTGCAGTTGCCTGAGCTTCCACTTGCTATTGGATAAAATTTGCTCATCCGTTCCTCCTTAAAATCAAAAAAGCGGAACATCGTTTTCAGACGCTCCGCTTAAAATGTTAGATTGCTGCGCGGCGTTCGTTGGGGTCAATAAACTCTCTGCGCTTAATATCGGCACCAACAGCCGAAAGCTTTTCAACTATGTTATCATAGCCGCGGTCGATAAACTCGATGTTATCGATTTCGGTCTGACCGTCTGCGGCGAGGCCTGCAAGAATCATCGCGGCACCGGCTCTTAAGTCAGTTGCTCTGACGGGAGCGGCGCTGAGAAACTCAACACCGGTTATAACGGCAACCTTACCGTCAACCTTAACCTTTGCGCCCATAAGGGTTAATTGGTCAACATATTTAAAGCGGTTATCCCAAACGCCTTCGGTCATAATGCTGACACCGTCTGCCAAGGCGAGAAGGGTAGTCATCTGCGGCTGCATATCAGTTGGGAAGCCGGGATGCGGCATAGTTAAAACATTGCAGCATTTAGGCCTGCCATCCATTTTAACGCGGACCGCTTCATCAAATTCCTCGATAGTAGCACCAACCTCTTCAAGTTTGGCTGAAATTGATTCAAGGTGCTTAGGAATAACATTCTTTATAAGAAGTTCGCCTCCTGTTATTGCGGCGGCAATCATATAGGTTCCTGCTTCAATCTGGTCAGGGATAATGCTATAGGTTGTGCTATGCAGATAATTAACACCACGGATTTTAATAACATTGGTTCCTGCGCCCATAATATCTGCGCCCATAGAGTTAAGGAAGTTCGCAAGGTCAACAATATGGGGCTCTCTGGCAGCGTTTTCAATAACGGTAAGGCCTTTTGCTTTAACTGCGGCGAGCATAATATTAACAGTTGCTCCAACCGAAACCTTATCAAGATAAACCGAACCGCCGATAAGCTCTTTTGCATAGGCGTTAACCATACCGCCGTCAATAGTAACGGTGGCACCTAAGGTTTCAAAGCCTTTAATATGCTGGTCAATGGGGCGAACACCAAAATCGCAACCGCCCGGAGGGGCAACCTTTGCCCTGTTGAAGCGGCCGAGCATCGCGCCGATAAAATAACTGCTGGCTCTCATTTTGGTTGACATTGATGCGGGCAACATAAAGGAGTTGATTCCGGAAGGGTCAATCTCAACGGTGCTGTTATCAATAACCTTAACGCTTGCGCCTAATTCATATAATATACGAACGATAACGTTGACATCCGAGATGGAGGGAACGTTTTCAATTCGACAAATTTCGTCACACAAAAGAACCGCAGGAAGTATAGCAACGGCGGCATTTTTAGCGCCGCTTACCGAAACTTCGCCTTTGAGGCGGTTTCCTCCGTTCACGATAATTTTTTCCACAGGATGCACTCCCAACTCAAAAGTTTTAAACAAGGGAACTTAACAAGATTATTATTGCCGCTTAAGTCGAACAATAATGTTGGCAAAAAATTAAAAATATATCATTGTGCTTAACGCATATATGAACTTACATTATAAAATATCACAGAATGATTATACACAATAAACCGCTGTTTGTCAAACATATTATCAACATGTGCTAACATAACAGCGGTTTTTTTACAATATTTTGTGTTTTCAATAAAATTACAACTCGTTTCGACCCTCTAAAGCGCGTGAAAGAGTGACTTCATCGGCATATTCAAGGTCACTGCCAACGGGAATACCGTAGGCCAAGCGGGAAACCTTTATTCCCATAGCCTTAACAAGCCTTGAAATATAACTTGCGGTGGCTTCACCCTCAACGGTGGGGTTGGTGGCAACGATTATTTCTCTAACCTCACCCGAGGATAGTCTTGACATAAGCTCGCGCAGCTTTATCTGCTCGGGACCTATTCCGTCAAGAGGGGAAATAGCGCCATGCAACACGTGGTAAAGGCCCTTATATTCTCTGGTTCTTTCAAAGGCGAGAATATCCTGCGGGTCCTCAACAACGCAGATGACACTACGGTCGCGGTCAGAGGATGAGCAGACCGAACATATTTCACCGTCAGTCAAATTTTGGCAAACGGTGCAATACCCGATTTTAGATTTAGCATCTAAAAGAGCGTCAGCAAATTTTTGTGCCATATTATCCTGCCTTGTTATAACATAGTAGGCAAGGCGTCTCGCAGTCTTTTTGCCGATGCCGGGAAAACGCTGAAACTGCTCGATAAGCTTTTCGAGCGATGAGGGAGAATTCATAATCAGAATAACCCCGGAATATTAAGCCCGCCGGTGATGGCGCCCATCTCGCGAGAGGTTGTTTCATCAATATTGCGGATAGCTTCATTAACTGCGATAGTAATAAAGTCCTCAAGCATTTCAATGTCTTGGGGGTCAACTGCTTCGGGGTCAATCGTTATTTTCTTCATTTCATGCTTGCCATTGAAGGTAACCTCAACAATACCGCCTCCGGCAGAGGCAGTAAACTCGCGATCTTCAATATCTGCCTGAAGGTTTGCCATATCCTCCTGCATTTTCTGAACCTGCTTCATCATAGCTGCCTGGCTCTGATGATTAGCTCCGGGAATTCTTGCTTTCATAATATCACCTTTAAGTTTTAATTATTCTTTAGGGACCTGAAGCTTTTCCAAAGCGTCAATAACGCTTTGCAACGGGTCATCCTCTTGTTTTACTTCTGCTGCTTTATATGGGCCTAAGCGGAAGCTTCTGCCTACTACTGTCATAACGGCAGTCTTGATTTGCTGACGATAAATAGGAGTATCACTTCGCATAAGGGAGAAGAACTGGTCATTCTCGCAATCAATAAGCAAAAAGTCATCCTTTATATATGCCTTTGAACCGTTTAAGGTTGCTGCCAACAAAGGAGCCGATTTCTGCAGTTCTGCCAAAACATCCTCCCAAGCCTCAAATAAGGCTTCGGCAGGATGGGGATTTGCGGGTTCTTTCTCTTTCTCTTTCTCTTTCTCTTG
>CASFLA010000048.1 GCA_949295415.1 uncultured Oscillospiraceae bacterium | reverse complement strand
CGAAGATTATTTCATTGCCGAAATAATTAATCCAGAGACAGGGGAAGTTTTGCCGGAAGGTGAAAAGGGCGAATTGGTATTTACCTGTATTGCCAAAGAAGCTTTTCCTCTTATCCGTTACCGTACCAGAGATATTTGCGTTTTAAGCCGTAAAAAATGTTCATGCGGCAGAACATTGCTGAAAATGAGCAAGCCTATGGGCAGAAGCGATGATATGATGATTATCCGCGGTGTTAATGTCTTCCCGAGCCAGATTGAAACCGTTTTGCTTAACGAGAGCTATTCCCCCAACTATCTCATTGAGGTTGACCGCAAGGGCAACAATGATACTCTTGATATTTTTGTCGAGCTTACTCCTGAGCAGTTCTCGGATAAGGTCAGCGATATCCACGAAAAAGAGAAGGCTCTTGAGACCGCAATGAGAACTATGCTCGGCATTGGTCCTAAGGTTCACCTTGTTGCTCCGAAATCAGTAACAAGAAGTGAAGGTAAGGCGGTCAGAGTAATTGATAAGCGCAAGCTTCATGACTAATTTATAAAGGAGAAAGATTATGGCTATTAAACAGTTATCCGCATTTGTTGAAAACAAACCCGGCAAGCTTTCCCATATGATAAAGGTTCTTTCTGAGGCCGATATAAATTTAAGAGCTATGAGCATCGCCGACACTAAGGACTTTGGCATTTTAAGACTTATCGTTTCCGATATTGAAAAGGCAACTGCCGTGTTGAGCGAGGAATCGCTTGTTACTGCAACCGATGTTGTCGCAGTCAAAATGCACGATAAGGCGGGCGAGCTTTATAAAATTCTCGAGGTTTTAAATGATTCCGCAATAAATATTGAATATATGTATGCCTTTACCGCAGCAACCGACCGCGGCGCGTATGTTGTTTTCAGAGTTGATAATAATAAGGATGCAGAGGATGTTCTGCATAATAACGGCTTCATAACTCTTAGCCAGGGCGATATCGCAGCCCTTTAATAAATTAAAGCCTTAGGGGTTCCTAAGGCTTTTTTATTTTATTCCTAAACTCTTTAAAAGACCTATGCAGCCGTCATAAATATCCTCATAGGTTTTTTGGAAATTGCCGCAATACCAGGGGTCTGCAACCTCGCCGCCTCGAGCTGTGAAATCCATCAGTTTATGAATTTTACTATCAGGGTCAGAATCAATAATGCGGAAAATATTTCTAAGATTATTGTTATCCATTAAAATAATCAGGTCATACTTATCATAATCATCAGGCGCAAAACGAACGGCAACCTTGCCAATGGTATCAATTCCGTGCTTTTTAAGCTCAGCTCTTGCGGGAGGATAAACAGGGTTGCCGATTTCCTCGGTGCTGGTAGCAGAGGAGGCAATATAAAAATCCTTTTCTATCCCCTTATCCTTAACCATTTTTCTTAAAATAAACTCCGCCATCGGACTGCGACAAATATTCCCGTGGCAGACGAACATAATTCTTGTCATAAAACATCCTCGCTTTCATGTGGTATTATATCACATAAAATGACAAATTGCAAACCAACTTGTAGGGGACGATGCCCACATCGTCCCCTACAAAATTAAACTAAAAATGATAGTTTAAGATTATCATAATTTAACATTATTTTCAAGTGTCCATAAAACCCTAAAGCTACTGTAATTATTGCTTTTTTTCTTTATATGTGGTAATATTGTTTTATATTCTATATGAAAGGAGCGGGGTGTTATGAACGAGCTCTTAAGCTTGATTAAGGGAAACGGCATAAAATCGTTATTTAAGGGTCAAACCGATAACTCGCTTATTTTGTTCTTTCGTTATATTCCTGTTGGTGCCGCGGCAACCGTTGCCGATTGGTCGGTGCTTTTCCTGCTCCATAGTGTTTTGCATTTAAACCTTTATCTTGCCGCCGCTCTATCCTTTATTGCAGGACTTTTAACCAACTATTTTTTATCTGTTATCTTTGTTTTCAAAAAGCATTCGGATAAGATGAGCAAGATTGCAGAATTTGTTGCCTTTGGGCTTACGGGTCTTATCGGCCTCGGCCTTACTGAGCTTTTAATGCTGCTCTTTGAGGGCGTTTTTGACTGGCATTATATGATTTCTAAAATCATTATTACAGGCATTGTCTTTATATGGAATTTTGCTTCCAAAAAAATAATAATTTGCGGCAAAGGAGCTTCCAAATGAAGAATAAAATAATAATTATCGGCGCAGGTCCCGCGGGCCTTACCGCCGCATACAAGCTATTGGAAAACGGCGAATATGATGTTCATGTTTTAGAGGCGACCGACCGCATCGGCGGAATATCGCAGACCGTTCGCTATAACGGCAACCGAATGGATATCGGCGGCCACCGCTTTTTTTCAAAAGACAGAAGAGTTACTGAATTTTGGGATAGCATTTTGCCAACTCAGAGCGCTCCCTCTATTGATGATAAGCTCTTAAACAGAGAAAAAGCCTTCGCAAAAGGCGGTCCCGACCCCGAAAAAGAGGACCGAGTAATGCTTCTGCGCGATAGGATTTCGAGAATTTATTATAACAATCATTTTTTTGATTATCCCGTAACTTTAAAATGGGAAACTCTTAAAAATATGGGGTTTGTCACCACCATTAAGGCAGGTTTTTCCTACCTATATGCCTGCATCTTTAAAAAACAGGAAACCTCGCTTGAGAACTTTTATATAAACCGCTTTGGTAAGGTTTTATATTCAATGTTCTTTGAGGGCTATACCGAAAAGCTCTGGGGCAGACACCCTAGCAAAATCTCTGCCGATTGGGGTTCTCAGAGGGTTAAAGGTCTCTCGATTACCGCAGTTATAAAGGATGTTTTCTGCAAGATTTTCGGCATAAAATCCAAAAAAACCGAAACCTCTTTAATTGAGAGCTTTAAATATCCAAAGTTTGGTCCCGGTCAGCTTTGGGAAACGGTTGCAGAGGAAATAAAAAATAAGGGTGGCAAAATTATAATGAACTGCCCTGTTACAAAGCTGCAGCAGGAAGACGGCAAAATTAAAAGCATAACCGTTAAAAACGGCGATGGCGAGGAAACAATTGAGGCCGATATCTTCATTTCCTCAATGCCCGTAAAAGACCTCATAGAAAATTTAGAGGGCCTAAAAAACGAGGATATTAAGCGAATTGCCAAGGGTCTTCCCTATCGCGATTTTATGACGGTTGGTCTTTTAGTTGACAAACTCAAAATAACAAATAAAACAACCTATAAAACCCTTGGAAACATTGTTCCTGACTGTTGGATATATGTTCAGGATACAGATGTTAAATTGGGCAGAATTCAGATTTTCAATAACTGGTCGCCCTATCTTGTCAAAGACCCCGAGAACACCGTTTGGATAGGTCTTGAATATTTTTGCAATGAAAATGACGAGCTTTGGAGCATGAGCGATGACGAGGCAAAGGCATTAGCTATTGAAGAGCTTTCAAAAATCGGTGTTATTGAAAAGGGTGCTGTTCTTGATGCTCATAGAGAGCTTGTCAAAAAGGCTTATCCCGCCTATTTTGATACCTATAGCGAGATTGATAAGCTTATTAACTATCTCAACTCGCTCGCCAACCTTTACTGCATAGGCAGAAACGGTCAGAACCGCTATAATAATATGGATCATTCTATGGCAACTGCTTTTGAAGCAGTTAACGCAATAACAAGTGGTTCCGGCGATAAAACTGCCATTTGGAATGTTAATACCGAAAAAGAATACCACGAGGAATCCAAGAATTAACAAAACCCTTGAAGGCTTAAGCCTTCAAGGGTTTTTATTAGAATAATTTTGCTTTGGTTGAAACATCTTGTCTTCCGTGGTTATAGAATTTCCTGTTATCTAATGCCCACATTTTATTTGTATATTCACCCTCAGCAGCATTGCCTATAGCCTCAGTAAGCTCATAAATTCTTGCATCCATAAGATCAAGCTCGCTGAGCAGCTCGGCCTCTAAGAACATTGGCTTAACCGCCGCACCAAACTCAGGCTCGCCATGATGCGAGAGGACCATATGCTGTAAAAGCAACTTGACGTTCTCGCTGATGTTTAATTTTTCTGCCGCCTTCTCAATAATCATTGCGCCCTTTGCAAGATGACCTATAAGGTTGCCCTCTAAGGAATATCCGCTTGCAGTTCCCGAATCATTAACAACAAATTCATCTGTTTTTGCAATATCATGAAGCATGGCGCCGGCAATAAGTAAATCGGAATCAACGGACGGATACACCTTGCAAACCGATTGAGCCAAACGAACGATTGAAAGCGTATGGTATAAAAGACCTCCGCGAATAGCATGATGCAACCTGAAAGCCGCAGGCCAAAATAAAAGCTTTTCTTTATAATCGTTATAAATGGATAAAACAACCGCTTTTATTTCTTCATCCTTAAAGCCTTCGGCAATTCCTATTAGTTCTGAGAACATTTCCTCGCCACCAATATCTGCACTCGGAACAAAATCTGCAGGGTCAACATTATCAGTGGGAACCACTTTTCTTATGCGTTCAATTCGAAGCTGGTCAACACCGTTATAAGGCGAAACAGTTCCTCTGATTTTAACTATATTTCCTGCCTCGAACATACCCTGGACTTCTTCCTTATAGTCCCATAGCTTTGCCGAAATTTCGCTTTCCTTATCGCATAGCATCAAATCAAGATAGGTCATACCCTTTGCACTAACCTTTTTCTCGGCAGATTTTATCATTAAAAAACCGTCAGAAACAGTGTTTTCTCTAAAATCCATTACTATCACCGGCCCTTTAGTTTATATTAAATGCTTTATTCAATTATACACTAATAAGTCGGTCTTGTAAATCATAAATTAGAATACAAAGCTGCCTTCTAAAGATAAGCTTAAAACAAATGAAACTTTAAAATATGAAACCGGTAACAAATCTTGCTTAATTTTTTTGGAGTTTAGGCTACATCTATTGACTTTTAACCCTCAAATGTTATAATTCTTACATTATAATTTAAAACACTTTGGTCGGAGGTCTTTTATGGACATCGCAGAAATTTTCGGTAGTGAAGTATTTAATGAATCGGTTATGAAGGAAAGGCTTCCTAAGGAAACCTTTAACGCTTTAAAAAAGACCATTCGCAGAGGCGCACCGCTTGATATAACCCTTGCTAACCCTATTGCAAACGCAATGAAGGATTGGGCTATTTCTAAGGGTGCAACCCATTTTACTCATTGGTTCCAGCCGATGAACAATATCACCGCCGAAAAACATGACAGCTTTATTTCTCCCACCGATGACGGCCATGCAATTATGGAGTTCTCAGGTAAGGAGCTTATCAAAGGCGAGTCAGATGCTTCCTCTTTCCCTTCGGGCGGTCTTCGCGATACCTGCGAGGCAAGAGGCTATACCGCTTGGGACCCGACCTCCCCTGCCTTTGTTAAGGATGCAACCCTTTGCATTCCTACCGTTTTCTGCTCATATAATGGCGATGCGCTGGACAAGAAAACTCCCACCTTGCGTTCTATGGAGGCTTTAAGCGCTGAGGCTCTGCGCGTTCTCCGCCTTTTCGGAAACTATACCGCCAAAAGAGTTATAACCACCGTTGGTCCCGAGCAGGAATATTTCCTTGTTGATAAAAAGTATTTTGATAAAAGAGAAGACCTTATTTATTGCGGAAGAACCCTTTTTGGTGTTCCCGCTCCCAAAGGTCAGGAAATGGATGACCATTATTACGGAACCTTAAAGCCGCGTGTTCGGGAGTTTATGCGTGACCTTGACCTTGAGCTCTGGAAGCTTGGCGTTTATTCTAAAACCGAGCATAACGAGGCGGCACCCGCTCAGCACGAAATGGCTCCCATTTTCTCTAATACCAACATTGCGGTTGACCACAACCAGCTTATAATGGAAATGATGAAAAAGGTTGCTCCTCGCCACGGTCTTGTTTGCCTGCTTAACGAAAAGCCCTATGCAGGAATTAACGGAAGCGGTAAGCATAACAACTGGTCTATGTCAACCGATACAGGCATTAACCTGCTCGACCCCGGTAAAACTCCCGCAGAAAATGCTCAGTTTTTGCTTTTCCTTGCAGCTGTTATTAAAGCGGTTGACGATTATCAGGGACTTTTACGCGCATCTGTTGCCTCTGCGTCTAACGATAACCGTTTAGGTGCAGGCGAAGCACCCCCTGCCATTGTTTCAATATTCTTAGGCGATGAGCTTGAGGCTATTTTGGATGCGGTAGAGAATGATGCCGCATATAAAGATCCCAAGGCTCACAAATTGCAGCTCGGGGTTGACGCCCTACCCGATTTCCCCCAGGATAATACCGACCGTAACCGCACCTCACCCTTTGCATTTACCGGTAACAAGTTTGAATTCAGAATGTTGGGCTCGATGGCATCGGTTGCCGACCCCAACATTGTTCTCAACACCGTTGTTGCCGAAACTCTTAAAAAGTTTGCGGATGAGCTTGAAAAAGCCGATGATTTTAACAAGGCGGTTAACACCCTTGTCAAAAACACAATTAAAGACCACAAGCGCATTATTTTTAACGGAAACAGCTATTCGGAGGAATGGAAACAGGAGGCTAAGGAAAGAGGCCTTGCGGTTCTGCCAACCACCGTTGATGCTATTCCCGAGCTTATCAAAAAAGAGAATATGGATGTATTTATAAACAACAAGGTTTATAAAGAGTCCGAAATTCTGTCAAGATATGAGGTTGCAATAGACAACTATTCCAAGACCGTTAATATTGAAGCGAGAACTGCTATTGATATGGTAAATAAGCAGTATATCCCCGCCGTTGCGGCTTATGTTTCAAAGCTTGCCGAGGGCGTTACATATAAAAATCAGATTTCCAAAGTTATTAAATGCGATGCAGAAATCGCCCTTATAACAAGGCTGTCTGACCTGCTCAGCGTTATGCATACAAGGGTTTTGGAGCTTTCCGATTTAAGAAAATCAGCTTCTGCCTTAAGCGGCTTTGCTGAGGCCAAGATGTTCTGCTTTAAGGTTTTACCCTGCCTTAATGCTTTGAGAGCCGTTGTTGATGAGGCCGAAACTATAACCTCATCTGAATATTGGCCCGTTCCAAGCTACGGCGACCTTATTTTCAGAGTTTAATAAGAATTTCACCGCCTGTTTCTTTTTGTTGTAACTGTATACTTTCTATGTTACAATAGTTTTAGAAAGAAAAGGCGGTGTTTTTTTATGAAAAAATATATTATTGCCCTTGACGAAGGAACAACTAGTGCGAGAAGCATTATGTTCGATAAAAATTGCAACATAGTGAGTTCTGCCCAACATGAGTTTACGCAGATTTATCCCGAACCGGGCTTTGTTGAGCATGACCCTATGGAGATATATGCCAACCAGTATGCATCGCTTACCGAATGTATCGCAAAAAGCGGTATTTCTGCAGAAGAAATCGCAGGTATTGGAATAACTAATCAAAGAGAAACCACAGTTGTTTGGGATAAAAACACCGGCAAGCCTATATATAACGCAATCGTTTGGCAATGCCGCAGAACCGCCGATATGTGCGAAAAGCTAATAGCTGACGGCTATGCCGATTATATTAAAGAAACAACCGGTCTTAAGGTTGATGCCTATTTCAGCGCAACCAAAATCAAATGGATACTTGATAATGTTGACGGCGCTGAAGAAAAGGCTCAAAACGGCGAGCTTTTATTTGGAACTATTGATACCTGGCTTGTCTGGAAGTTGACTGACGGCAAGGTTTTCGTTACCGATAAAACCAACGCCTCAAGAACTATGCTTTATAATATACATACGGGCACTTGGGACGATAAGCTGCTCGAAATTTTAGAGATTCCTAAATCTATGCTGCCCGAAATTAGAAGCAGTAGTGAGATTTACGGATATATGAACCTTATGGGCGCAAAAATCGCTATTAGCGGTATTGCGGGAGACCAACAAGCAGCGCTGTTCGGTCAATGCTGCTTTAATAAGGGAGATATTAAAACCACTTACGGAACAGGTTGCTTCTTGCTTGCTCATACAGGCAACGAGCTTATAAGCAGTAAAAGCGGTCTGTTAACCACCGTTGCCGCAACTGAAAAAGGCAGACCGACTGAGTTCGCTCTTGAGGGCAGCGTTTTTGTTGGTGGCGCGGTTATCCAATGGCTTCGTGATGAGCTTCGCGTTTTTGCCGATTCTAAGGATAGTGAATATTTTGCAACTAAGGTTAAGGATAACGGCGGCGTTTATATTGTCCCGGCTTTTTCGGGCCTTGGAGCACCCTATTGGGATATGCATGCAAAAGGAACAATTACTGGATTGACTCGCGGCAGCGGTATAAACCATATCATACGTGCGGCGCTTGAATCAATTGCTTATCAGACCAATGATATTATAATCGCTATGACAAACGATATGGAAAACGATATTACCTCTTTGAAGGTTGACGGCGGAGCCTCTGCAAACAAGTTTTTAATGCAGTTCCAAGCTGATATTTCAAACCTGGATATAATAAGGCCCTCTTTAACTGAGGCAACTGCCGCAGGCGCCGCATTCTTAGCAGGACTCGCTGTTGGCTTCTTTGAAAGCCGCGAGCAGATTGCAAGCCTTAATAAAAACAGTGATATTTTTAAACCCAAAATGGCAACAGAGCAACGCGAAGCCTTAACAACAGGCTGGCAGAGAGCCATCAACGCCTGCAAAGCATTTTAGGAGGTAGCTTATGACTGTTTCAGTAATAGAAAGAGAAATATTATCTGCCGATAAAATACATATGCTAAAAGGAAAGGTTTATCTGCCAAACGGTGAAGCAAAAGGTATTTTACATGTTGTTCACGGTATGCAGGAGCATATTGGAAGATATGATAGCTTTATGCAAAGAATGGCTAAAGAGGGATATATCTGCTTTGGTTATGACCATTTGGGCCATGGTAAAACCGCCGAGATTAACGGCGATTTTGGATTTATTGCAAAAAGTAACGGTTGGCGAAAGCTTGTTGCAGATGTTGCGAATTTCGCTTATGCTATAAGAACTGAGTTTGGGGACACACTTCCCTATTACCTGCTTGGGCATAGTATGGGTTCATTTATCGTTCGCCTTGCCGCAACAATGTTTGTAAAACCCGATAAGCTTATAATTATGGGAACAGGCGGCCCAAACCCCGTTACCGATTTAGGCCTTGCTGTTATCAGCATAATCAAAGCAATAAAGGGCGATCGTTATATTTCAAAATTCGTTGATGATTTAACCTTCGGCTCTTATAATGACCGATACAAAGAGGAAAATGATCCTTCAAGCTGGCTTACAACCGATGAGAGCATCAGAGCCGCGCATAAAGAGGATATTTTCTGTTCTTATAGGTTCTCAGTTTCTGCTATGTATGACCTTATAACATTGAATAAGCTTTGTAACACAAAAAAATGGTTTAAAGAGTTCCCAAAAGATTTGCCAACACTTATAGTATCAGGACGCGATGACCCCGTTGGCAATTACGGCAAAGGTGTTGATATTGTATTTAACAGCTTAAAGCAAAGCGTTGCAGATGTTGATTGTAAAATCTATAAAAACTGTCGCCACGAGATATT
This sequence comes from uncultured Oscillospiraceae bacterium, assembly GCA_949295415.1. GTDB lineage: Bacteria > Bacillota > Clostridia > Oscillospirales > Acutalibacteraceae > UMGS172. Next base: position 40,329 of record CASFLA010000048.1, on the reverse strand, counting down.
AAATGACACCTGCAAGGAGCAAACAATAACCGATATACTTGAATTTATAAAATAAAAAAACCGCTTTGGGGTTCACTTCATTCACTTCAAACCCAAAGCGGTTTTTACTATTCTATTCTCCAATCAATCGGCTCTAAGCCATTACTTTTCAAAAACTTATTAGCCAAGGAAAAATGGCGGCAACCAAAAAAGCCTCTGTATGCCGAAAGCGGACTCGGATGCGGACATTTTAATTTCTTATGTATGGGATTAGTTATAATATCCGCCTTTTTAGCGGCAGGACTGCCCCAAAGTAAGAACACAACGGGAGTTTTTTTATTATTGAGCTCGTTTATTACCCTATCGGTAAAGATTTCCCAACCCATATTATGATGACTACCCGCCTGACCTGCTCTGACGGTTAAAACATTGTTAAGCATTAAAACGCCCTGCTTTGCCCAGGGTATCAAGGTTCCTCCGTTCGCGGCAGGAATTCCCAAATCATCCTCTAATTCTTTAAAAATATTCTTAAGACTTGGCGGTGGCTCGATGCCGGGCAAAACCGAAAAGCAAAGCCCGTGAGCCTGATTTGGTCCATGATAAGGGTCCTGCCCTATGATTACCGCCTTAACATCCCGGAATGAAGTATATTTTAAAGCGTTAAAAATATTATTCATATCGGGATAAACGGTTGTTGATTGATATTCCTGCTTTAAAAAGCCTCTTAAGTTCTGATAATAAGGCTTTTGCCATTCATCCTTTAATATTTCATCCCAATCGTTGCCTAATTTTACCACTTTACTGTCCTCTTATTTGATAAAATCTATTGCACTCTTCATACACTCGATTTTAACCTCTTTGCTGCCGTTGGCTTTTTCGCCGTCGAGAGTCCAATCAAAGCCTTCGGAATAAAAGGTTATATTTGCCGCCTTATATATTTCAACTCCTTGACCGTAGGTCTGGGTTGTCAGCGCATGGACGATGTTATTCAGTTCAACCAAGGTTTTAGGCGTTTTTATGAGTCCAACCTCAAAAAAACCGTCATTAAAATCAACTAGGTCCTCTTTAAGCTTAACTATTCCTGCGATTGAGGTGGAGTTTGCAACTGCACCGAAAATATAATCGCCCTCAATTTCTCTATCATCGAGCTTTATGCGGACATGGTAGCTTTTTATGTTGCCAATTTCTTTAACGCCGCCCAAGATATACGCAGTATGCCCCCAAACATTCTTGACCTGCTGAGGAACATTATATGATGTCGCAGTAAAAATACCGAATGCCGCAACATAAGAGAAGTTGCGTTTATTGTTAAATAAGCCGATATCTATCTTATGTGGAGCTCCATTTGCGATAATATTAGCCGCTAACTTAGGGTCGTTCGGCAGCTTCATACTTTGGGCAAAATCATTGGTGCTTCCTGCAGGGATATAGCCTATAGAAATGTGGTTCCCCGATTTTATAACGCCGCTTATTGTTTCGTTTAAGGTTCCATCGCCTCCAAAGCAGGCAACCACATCAAAAACTGCAGGGTCGGCCTCCTCGGCGAATTTTGCAGCATCTCCGCGCTTTTCTGTTATGCGCACAGTAACGCACATTCCGCCCTTTTGAAGCTCACTTATTACATCAATAAGCGAGGTATGAGACTTAAGCTTTCCTGCAACAGGGTTAACAATCAACAAAACGTTTTTCATAATTCAACTCTTCTTTTGAAAAATTATTTTGAAAGCCTTTTTTGGCTGTAAATTTTAATAGCTTTTTCAACAATATATTTTGCAAGGAATGCAAACGCAGTTCCTAAAAAAATACTCGCAAGAACATCGGTAGGATAATGAACATATAGGTAAAGCCTTGAAAATGCGATAAGCGATGCTAAAACTATGGCAGGAATACCAAGACGCTTATTGTTAATAAGCAGAACAACCGCGCTTTCAAAGCTGGCTAAAGTATGCCCCGAAGGGAACGATTTATCAGATAATGCTTCTATTAACAGCATATCCTTTATCTCAGGGTTTAAATCATAGGGTCTTATTCTGCCAACAGCATTCTTTAAAATTCCGTTACCGAATATAAGACCTAAAACTAACGCAACGCCCATCATAGCACCAACCTTGCGATACTTTTCAGTTATCAGCAGGACAAGCGCTGCTATAATCCAAAAAATTCCGCCGTCGCCCAACTTTGTTATAAGCGGCATAAGAAAATCAAGAAAGCCGCAGGTTAAATGCTCTTTTATAAAATCTAAAATTTTAAGTTCAAACAGGTTCATTATTCTTTTCCTTTACTTTTGGCGAAAACCCAGCCGCGCTGAACACGGAAGCTTATTAAGAACAAAACAGTATCAACCGCCATTTTAATAAGGGTTGTCAAAGATGCTGTTTCAATATGCACAAACCAGGTTAAAAGCCTTGTAAGATATGCTGATGAGAGCATAAGCACAACGGCTAAGACTGCATATTTTATAAGCGAATCCCATACGCTTCCCTTGCCGCCGAACACCTGCTTTCTGTTAAGGCTAAAATTAACAACCGAGGAAATAACCCTCGATAGACAGGTTGCAAAAATGATATCATTCTTGCCGCTAAAAATAAATTTCATAGCAAGATAGAATATAACAACCTCAACTGCCATACTAAAAAGCGAAAAAAAAACAAAGGCAAAAATCAACTTATAAATCTTAAAACTGTCAACAATGGGTCTGAAATGAGAGGTTTCATTATCATTTATATAAACTGTGCTTATTTTAACCTCTGAAAACTCAATAAGATTGCTCTGCATTTCTAACAGCATATTGGTTTCATATTCGTATCTATCGCCCTTTATATCCAAAAATCCCTCTAAATATCGGCCGGGAATTGCACGAAGACCTGTTTGGGTATCAGATATTTTAAGACCGCAGAATACTTTAAAAACAAGACTTGTTGTTCTGTTGCCAAAGCGGCTTCTCATAGGCACCTGTGGCTCAGAAAAATCGCGGCAGCCAAGAATAACCTTGCCGGTTTTGTTCATTTCTTCAACACAAGCGATAATATCCTTAACCAAATGCTGACCGTCAGCATCAATGGTTACAACACCGGTGTTGCTGGGTCTGTTATCCAGACAATATCTAAAGGCGGTTTTAAGTGCCGCGCCCTTGCCCCTGTTGACCTCATGGGTCAAAATAGTGCAAGCAGGGTGTTCATCTATATTCGGAAAGTAGGGTATATATTCTTTAGCACTGCCATCGTTAACGATAACAATGTCACTAAAACCATTTTCCTCAAGGTCAATAACTGTTTTTAATAATTTTTCATCGGGATTTAAAGATGGAATAATCACAGTAACATTCTGATAACTCAAATGTAATCCCCCTTTTTTCATCCTTTATATATAATTAAACTTTTTCATAGTAATTTTATCACTTACTAACCAATATTACAAGCAACAAAATTGTTACATGATGTTATATATTATTTAAAAATCAAATATTTTTAAAAGAATTCGCTTGTTATGATTGACAAATATCTCACAAAGATATATAATGAATAGCGTAAATAACAGCGGAATATCGTTAAAATTTTATCAATATCCCGCTTATCTGCCGCTTATTCGGTTAATTTGGAGGTAATTATAATGTATAACCGTATTTACAACTTTTCTGCCGGCCCTTCTATGCTTCCGGTTCCCGTTCTTGAGAAATCAAGAGATGAGCTTATGAACTATCAGGGTTCAGGTATGAGCGTTATGGAAATGAGTCATCGCTCAAAGGTTTATGATGTTATCATCAAGGAAGCTGAGGCACTTCTCCGCGAGGTAATGAACATTCCTGACAATTATAAGGTTCTTTTCCTTCAGGGCGGTGCATCCTTGCAGTTTGCTTCTGTTCCGATGAACCTTCTTAAAACCGGTGTTGCCGATTATATCGTAACCGGTCAGTTCTCGGGCAAGGCTTATAAGGAGGCTTTAAAGTATAGCGATAAGATTAACATTGCCGCTACCACTAAGGATGAGAACTTTACCCGTATTCCCCGCCAGGAAGAATTAAAGCTTACTCCTAACGCTGATTATGTTCATATCTGCTTTAACAACACTATTTTCGGCACAAAGTGGGATTATATTCCTGAAACAAACGGTGTTCCCCTTGTTGCTGATATGAGCTCCTGCATTTTGTCTGAGCCGGTTGATGTTACAAAATTCGGCCTTATTTATGCAGGTGCGCAAAAGAACATTGCTCCCGCAGGTCTTACCATCGTAATTGTTCGCGAGGACTTACTTACTGATGAACTTGCTGCAACCGTTCCTACCGTTTGCAGCTATAAGGTTATGGCTGAGAACGAGTCAATGTATAACACTCCTCCCTGCTGGCCGATTTACATCTGCAAGCTGGTTCTCGAATGGATTAAGGACCTCGGCGGTCTTACCGTTATGAAGGCTATGAACGAGAAAAAAGCAGAGCTTCTTTACAACTATCTTGATAACAGCAAGCTCTTCAAGAACCCCGTTAAGCCCTACTGCCGTTCTATGATGAATGCAACCTTCCGCGCAGAAGATGATGAAATTAACGCTAAGTTCGTTAAAGAGTCGCAGGCTGCAGGTATGGCTAACCTTAAGGGTCATCGTTCGGTTGGCGGTATGCGCGCTTCTATCTACAATGCTATGCCCTATGAGGGTGTTGAAGCCTTAGTAGAGTTCCTTAAGAAATTTGAAGCAGAAAACCTTTAATTAAATACAAAAATTAAGCGCCCGTTTGAAGATTTCAAGCGGGCGCTTTTTTATGCATTTAAATTTCAAAATCAAGACAAAGTCTGCTCTTTGTAAAGGGACGAACAAAGGTATCGGCCACTTTAACATGCTTGGGGTGAATAGCGTAGCCCTTAAGTGCAGCCTCGCTTTCAAACGAGCTGTCAAGCATCATATCAGCATTGGAGGACTCTAAGCCCACAATATTAAGCTTAATTTCCAACAACCCATCAATCTTACCCGCTAAGGCTTCTAATGATTCCTTAGCCTCTTTTTTAATTTTTTCTTTTTCTTCTATAGAAAACTCATCTTTAATCTGCCAAAGAATAACGTGTTTAACCATTTTTGTTTCCCCCTTATTTATCTAAAATCTCTTTATAAAGTTTTATATAGTTGTTAGCAGATTTGCCCCAACTGTTATCGCACTCCATTGCTCTTTTAACTAAAACATTCCAGCCCTCTTTATCGCGATAACCCTCAACGGCGCGCTCAACAGCTCTCGCCATATCATGAGCGTTATAGGATTTAAAGGTAAAGCCGTTACCCTCGTTATCACCGCTATCGGTAACGGTATCTTTAAGGCCACCTGTTTCGCGAACTATGGGAATGGTTCCGTAGCGAAGCGCTATCATCTGAGCAAGGCCACAGGGTTCGCTCTTTGACGGCATAAGGAATATATCTGCACCTGCATAGATTTTCCTTGCAAAACTGGGAACAAAGCCAAGCTTCATATAAACCTTATCGTTGTTAGCCTTCGCCATATTATGAAAGAAGGTTTCGAACTCCCATTCTCCGCTTCCCAAAATAACAAACTGAACATCTTTAGAAAGCATTTCGCCGAAAACATATTTAACAAGGTCAAAGCCTTTATGCGAAACCAAGCGCGAAACGATACCAATAACAGGAACATCGGCTCTGACGGGAAGACCCGTCTCCTCCTGCAATTTTGCCTTATTTATTGCCTTTCCGCTGATATCCTCTGATGAATAGTTTTGATAGATAATATCATCTATAGCGGGGTTATAAACCTCAGTATCAATACCGTTAACAATTCCCGAAAGCTTAAACTCGCGCTCCTTTATGATATTTTCGAGCCCATGCGCAAACCAAGGGTCCTTTATCTCCTCAGAATAGGTCGGGCTAACGGTTGTCAGCTTATTGCAGCATTCAATTGCGCCTTTCATAAGGTTAACACAGCCGTCATATTCAACTAAATGCGCAGTATTCTCAGGAAGACCCAAAACATCTCCGATGATTTCATTGCCGTATTTACCCTGATACTGAATATTGTGAATGGTAAATACAGTTTTTATATCCTTATAAGCCGCATCTTTGCGATAAATTGTATCAAGATAAACAGGCACCATAGCGGTCTGCCAATCGTTACAATGAATAATATCGGGCTTAAAAGAAATATGCGGAAGCATTTCAAGCACTGCTCTTGAGAAAAATGCAAATCTCTCTGCATCATCATAATGGCCGTAAAGCCCCTTTCGCTTGAAATAATACTGATTATCCAAAAGATAATATATAACCGAGCCTATCTTTGCCTCAAAAATACCGCAATACTGTCTTCTCCAGGAAACAGGAACAGTTATGCTTTTTATAAAGCGCATATTAGCGCGGATTTCATCGCTCACTTCCTCATACAAAGGCAGAACGACGCGGCAACCGACAAGGCGTTTGCGAAGAGCCTTAGGCAAGGCTCCTGCAACATCGGCAAGCCCTCCCGACATAGCTACGGGATAAGCCTCACTTGTTGCATATAAGACCTTCATTTATTATTCCTCCAAAACTTAAACATTAGCACCTTTTCTGACATAAATAGGATAAATTGAGGTTCCTCTTAAGGTTTTTCCTGCATCAACGGTAACCTTTTTATCCAATGTCACATACTGCACCTCGGAATTTTCCATAACAACCGAATCCTGCATAACAATGCTGTTTTCAACAACCGCGCCTTTACCGACCTTAACACCTCTGAAAAGAACGCTGTTAATAACGGTGCCCTCAATAACGCAACCATCAGCAATAAGTGAGTTTTTAACCGCGCTGTCCAGACCGTAAAGGGTGGGCATATCATCTCTTATTTTAGTGAAAACGGGTCGCTCTCTCAAGAACAACTGCTTTCTTATATCAGCATTGCCAACAACCTCTGCAGTTATTCTTGCGTAGCTTTCAGGGCTATCCATAACTGCGGCATAGCTTGTAACCTCATAACCGCGCATATCAAGGTCATTGTAAGCCTTCTGGAAAATATCTCTTGACAGACTGGTTAAATTATGCTCATAACCGTATTTAACGATTTCGATAAGCTTCTCTCTTGCCATAACGATTATATCGAGGCTGAAGTTACAATCCTTCTGCTCGGGAGCCGCAAAGGTTATATCGGTTATTTTATCGCCGTCTAAAGTAAATGCCATAACATCATGGTGGTTAAGCGGCATCTTGCCCTTTTTATAGGCGATAGTTGCATCAGCACCGCTCTCAATATGCTTATTTATCATATCGGATAAATCAAAGTTAGATATAACATCGGCATCACAAAGCACAACATACTCAAGCTTTGAGCTCTTAAGAAAGTGCATTGCACCTGCCAGTCCGTCCAAGTGTCCTTTATAAATCTTGGCATCATTATTAGAATACGGAGGCAGGAAGAAAAGACCGCCGCTCTTGCGGTCAAGGTCCCAAGCTTTACCTGTTCCGATATGGTCCATTAACGATTGATAGTTATATTTAGTGACAATACCAACAGTTGAAATACCTGCGTTAACAAGATTTGAAAGCGAAAAATCTATAAGGCGGTATCTTCCGCAGAAGGGCACCGAACCCATTGACCTGCGCTCTGTCAATTCACCCATAAGCTCATCATGAACATTGGGGAAAACTATTCCTAATATTTTATTACTTCTCAACAGTTTCGCCCTCCTTTACATCGGCTGACAGCATAACCGAAGCCTTAACCCTTGCGTTCTTGCCAACCGTTAAATCGGCGCCAACAACGGTAACGCCCCAGTTATCTAGGTTTTCAGTCTCCTCTGGTCTTTGACCAACGCTTGCGCCGTCTTGGATAACGCAATTTTCAGCAACTATAGCATACTGAACCGATGCGCCCTTTTTAATAACCGCGCCAGGCATAATAAGCGATGAGTTAACGGTTGCGCCCTCTTCTACGGTTACATTATCGAACAAAATGGAGAATTCAACCTTGCCGGAAACATCACAGCCCTCGGTTATGAGCGAGTTCTGCACCTTGGCCTTATCGCTTATATACTGTGGCGGTGCCGAAGGTGTTCTCGAGTAGATTCTCCAATCGGGGTCAGAAAGGTCAAGCTTTACCTTGGGGTCAAGCAAATCAAGATTTGCCTCCCAAAGTGAGTCAATAGTTCCGACATCCTTCCAATAATCATTGAAACGGTAAACTATCATATTCTGGTCATCATCTAACATTTTGGGAATAATATTCTTTCCAAAATCGTTAGATGAATCAGGGTCAGCCTCATCTTCAATGAGATATTTTTTGAGCTTATCCCAGGAGAAAATATAAATACCCATTGAAGCTAAGTTGCTCTTAGGATTTTTGGGCTTCTCCTCAAACTCATATATTTTGCCCGATTCATCAGCATTCATAATGCCGAATCTTGATGCTTCCTCCATGGGAACCTCAATAACGGCAATGGTGCAGTCCGCGTTATGCTCTTTATGAGCATCAAGCATTAAACTATAGTCCATTTTATAAATATGGTCGCCCGAAAGAACTAAAACATACTCAGGCTCATAACGGCTGATAAAAGAAATATTCTGATAAATGGCGTTAGCAGTTCCCTTATACCAGTCACCGCCCTTGCTCTTCTGATATGGCGGCAGGATATGAACTCCCCCGTCAAGTCTATCAAGGTCCCAGGGCTTACCGGAACCGATATAGTCATTCAGTTCAAGGGGCTGATACTGGGTTAAAACGCCAACAGTATCAATACCTGAATTGATGCAGTTTGAAAGCGGGAAATCTATAATCCTGTATTTTCCGCCATAAGGCACCGCCGGCTTTGCTATACGCGTTGTAAGCACACCGAGACGGCTTCCCTGTCCTCCGGCAAGCAGCATTGCCAGACACTCTGTTTTTTTCACAAACTGTCACTCCTTCTATTTCTTTCGGATTAACCGATTTTTACTAAACATAACCTGTCCAAAATAAAGGGCAAAACCTTCCAACAAATAAATAAATATAAAGATTTACTTAATATTATTACACTAATTTCGCTCAATATCTTATCCTGCTATATATTTTACCATTATTATCCTGCTATTTCAACCTCAAATTTAGCGATTTTACATTGAGTTATATGTTCCTTTTGACTAATATTTATTAAAAATGCACAAAAATCGACCTGTTGCAACATATAATGAGCCAAAAAACAAAAAACGCCCGGCATATGCCGGGCGTTTTAGGGCCAATCTTAATCTTCGTCACAATCACAAGTATTCTCATCGCAAGGGCGAGGCGGGAAAAAGTCATCGGTTGGGAACTGTATTTTGCGGAAAACATCGCAGGGTGTGTCAGTTGTGCAATCGCATTGCTTCTCGGGTATGCAGAAGTCATATACCGGTATAAGCATTTGAACATTGCGAACAAGCTGAATAACTGTAAACAATCCCAAGGTGACAAACACAGCGTTATCAGAAGGCGCAACATTAGACTCTATTGAGCCGCCAATACACTTGCAAATGCAAGCAGGAATATATCCGGGTAAATCGCAGCAATCCTTGGCGCAACCAAGCCTTGCGGAAAGCGCTATCGGGTCAACCGCCTGAACTACGCACTTAGGGCTGTTGCCTGAGCAAACAGACTGACGGTTAGAGCATTCATCATCCGAAACATATTCATTAGTAAAGATTTTAACGCTGCCCTCGCCGCCGTAAAGTATAGCCTTTTTAGTATAGAAGGCTACGCCGTGAACGGTATTGGGGCAAGTGTGCGGTGCGGAATAAACATCCACATCAACAAGAAAGAAGAATGTAAGGTCGCAGGAATAGTATCCTCTGTTAAAGGTAACAGGCTCGATGTCTATTGCAACATCTATAACCTTAGCTGAGCGGATTTTAACACTTACCGCATCAGAAACAAGGCATTGGTCACTCGGACTGAAATACAACCTTAAATCAGTTAAACAATCTCTGTCGCAGCAAGAATCATAAACTCTGCCGGCATCGATGCAGACCGCCTCTTTAAAGGAAGACGACCCTGTTGGACAATTTTGCTTTATATCTGCCATAAAAATCCCCCTAAAATTGAACCGGCAGCAACGACAATTCCTATCTTTGCACCAGGCTTCTGTTATATTTTATTCTTTAGGGCTATTTATGTTCCAAATATGTTGTAAAAACTTTGACAAAACACATATATTAGTATAAAATAAAGCTGAGGCAGGTGTTTTAATTGCTTATAATTGAAATCATTAAAAGTATTGTTTACGGAATTATAGAAGGAATTACCGAGTGGTTGCCCATCAGCAGCACCGGTCATCTTATCCTATTTGAAGAATTGTTCTGGAAATCTTCAAACAATCCTGACTTTTTTGAATTATTCAGAGTTGTTATACAATTAGGTGCAATTCTTGCCGTTATCTTCTTTTATTTTCATAAGCTCAATCCGTTTTCACCTAAAAAGGATTTCGCAGCTAAGAAGTTAACCTGGGAGATGTGGTTTAAGGTTATAATTGCCTGCTTACCTGCTGCAATCGTCGGACTTCCCTTTGACGATTTGCTTGATAATTATTTTTATAACTTCCCCACCGTTGCAATAATGCTCATTGTTTACGGTATTATATTCATAGTTATTGAATCGGTTAAAAGAAAAGAGCCGAGAATCAATGATATTTCAGGCCTTTCCTATAAAACCGCTTTGCTTATCGGTGCATTTCAGTTGTTAGCCCTTATCCCCGGCACCTCGCGCTCAGGCGTTACTATTATCGGAGCTATGCTGCTCGGTTGCTCAAGAACGGTTTCCGCAGAATTTTCGTTCTTCCTGGCTATCCCCGTTATGGTCGGCGCAAGCTTATTAAAGTGTGCCAAATACGGCCTTAATGTTATGCAAGGTGAAGCCGCAATGATGACCACCACCGAAATTGCAGTTTTGCTTATAGGTATGATGTTTGCCTTTGTAACCTCGATGCTTGCTATCAAGTTCCTTGTTGGCTATGTCAGGAAGCACGATTTCAAGCCATTTGGCTACTACCGAGTTATATTGGGTATAATACTCACACTTTACTATTTTGTTTTTAAATAACAGGAGTTTTTAAAGGATGCTTATTTGTATCGATATTGGAAACACAAATATAACAATCGGCGGATTTGAGGGCGATAATTTAAAGTTCACCGCCCGTCTTGCCACCGATTCAAAAAGAACTGCCGACCAATATGCTATTGAGATTCGAGATGTTCTTCACATTTATGAGGTTGGCCGCGATGAAGTAACCGATGCTGCTATATGTTCGGTTGTCCCCGCCGTTGGAAGCGCAGTTAAAAGAGCAATCGCAAAGCTTTTCTCCATCCAACCTATGATGTTGGGCCCCGGTATTAAGACAGGGCTCAATATAAAAATTGATAACCCGGCGCAATTAGGTGCAGATTTGGCTGCAGGCGCAGTTGGTTCACTCGCAAAATACAGCACCCCCACCGTTATAATTGACCTTGGAACCGCAACAACTATATCGGTTTTGGGTCAAAACGGCGAGTTTTTAGGCGGCGCTATAGCCGCAGGAGTGAAGCTGACATTGGAGGCTCTTGCAACAAAAACAGCTCAGCTCCCGTCGGTCAGTATCGAGGCGCCCAAAAGCATTATCGGAACCAATACTGCCGATTGTATGAAATCGGGTATCGTTGTCGGTGCCGCCGCTATGATTGACGGTATGGTTGATAAAATTGAAAAGGAATTAGGCCTTAAAGCAACGGTTGTCGCAACCGGTGGCTTGGCTTCTGAGGTAATTAAATTCTCAAGCCACGAAATCATTACCGACGATAATCTTTTGCTCGACGGTCTTCGTATAATATATAATAAGAACAAGGCTTAAATTTTAAATTCGCTTTAAATCGGAGGTTGTCCGCATTACTTTTTTTGAATTCAGGAAGAAACAACTGCCGTTTTAAAAATATATTTGCACTGTATCAAAACGAACAGTAGCAGGAGGTTAAAATATGAATAGTAAAAAAGCATCGGCGTATGGCTTGTTTGCCGCAATAGTAGTTGTTTTGCAGCTTATAGCCACATTTATCAAATTCGGCCCCGTTAATATAACGTTGGCTCTGGCGCCCATAATTGTCGGCGCCGCGCTTTACGGCAGACGGTTCGGCGCCTTTGTCGGAACAGTGTTGGGCGTTGTTATTGCGGTTTTAGGTGCATTTGGACTTGATGGCGGATTTGTCCTTATGCTCGCACAGTATCATCCCGTTATAATTTTCCTTGTTGCAATATTTAAAACTACCGTTGCAGGTTATTTAGCAGGTCTTATTTATGAGCTTGTTGCCAAGAAAAGCTCACTTGCCGCAGTTATTGCTTCGGGCATTGTCTGCCCGGTTGTTAACACAGGTCTTTTTGTTGCGGCAATGCTCGTTTTCTTTAGATCCGCACTTATAAGCATGGCGGGCGGAACAGAGGTTATTAGCTTTATAGTATTCGCTCTTACCGGTATTAACTTTTTAATAGAGCTTGGCGTTAACTTGATTCTTGCAACTGCAATAACAAGAGTAATTAAGGTGCTAAAAAAACAGTAAAAAAGAAACCCCACCAAGGGAGACACTTCGTAAAGAAGTGTTCTCCCTTGGTTTTTTTATATAAAAATTGACACTTTCAGTTTGAAAGTGTCATCGTGGGTTACGCACTTTCAAAAGGTGCGTAACAAAGTTACATATTTTAAAATTAACCTATCTCAAAAATAAGAGTATTAAGTGATATTGTGAGACAGGTCCCACAGTGATATTCTTTAGAATACCTCGCCAAAGGCGAGATATTTCTAAAGAGTGATATTGAAACTTGCAGTTTCAGTGATATTATATTCGCCCCAAAAGCTCGCGAAGCGAATATAACTTGGGGATAGCCCAAATATAACTGCGAAGCAATATAACTCGCCGCCCGCGAATATAACTGTGGCACCTTCCTTGCGGAGGGTGCCACAAGGTAGGGTTTTTATTATTCTTTATCGTTCCAGATAACGATTTCGCCCTTTTCGCGGGTTTTATTGAGGTCAATCAATCTTTGATTTGATGAGCCTTTAAACCTCAAGGAAATATCCTTTAGTTCCTCAACAAACTCTCCGTCAACCAAAACATCTATAAGCGAGAGCATTTCATCGGTAACCTCGCATATTGCTCTTGATTCGCCCGTTAACTCATCGAGAGTATAACCCGAAAAGCACCAAATATCTTTTTTGGGTAACTGCTCTTTAACCTTTTTGAGAAACGGCAGCAACGCGCGCTGATTTTGAGGCTCAAATGGTTCGCCACCCAAAAGGGTCAAGCCATCAATATAAAAAGGGGATAACGCTTCTATAAGCTCCTGCTCGGTTTTTTCGGTAAACGGTTCTCCGAAATTAAAATCCCAAGCCTCGCTGTTAAAGCAGCCCTTGCAATAATGGGTGCAGCCCGAAACAAACAGCGTAACTCTTACGCCTATCCCGTTTGCAATATCATTTTTATTTATCTTTGCGTAATTCATAATAACCTCTATTAAAATCGCGCCAACCGATAGGTCAGCGCGATTTTTTCAATTACAGATGGAGCACTCTTTCCTGAATTTCCTGGGTTCTGCCCTGGTTCCAATACTGAGTTCCAATGTAGCCGCAGGTTCTTCTTGCAACATTCATCTTATTCTGGTCGCGGTTGCCGCACTTGGGGCATTCCCAAACGAGCTTTCCGTCGTCATCCTTCTTAATAAGAATCTCGCCATCGAATCCGCATTCCTGACAGTAGTCACTCTTGGTATTGAGCTCGGCATACATAATGTTATCATAAATAAACTGCATAACCTTCAAAACTGCCTCAAGGTTATCCTGCATATTGGGAACCTCAATATAGCTGATAGCGCCGCCCGGCGATAAAGCCTGGAACTTGCTCTCGAGCTCAAGCTTCTTAAATGCATCAATATTTTCGGTAACATGGATATGGTAAGAGTTGGTGATATAGTTCTTATCGGTAACACCGGGGATAATGCCAAATCTCTTCTGCAGGCATTTTGCGAACTTATAGGTTGTTGACTCAAGCGGAGTTCCATATAAAGAATAATGAATATTCTCAGCATCTCTCCACTTAAGGCAGGCATCGTTCAATTTCTGCATAACCTTAAGGCCGAATTCCTCGCCCTCTTTTTCGGTAAGCTTTTTGCCGGTTACTTCAAATACGCACTCCCAAAGGCCTGCATATCCGAGCGAAATAGTTGAATATCCGCCATGGAGAAGCTTATCGATGGACTCGCCCTTTTGAAGTCTTGCCAATGCGCCATACTGCCAAAGAATAGGAGCAGCATCAGACAATGTTCCCTCAAGACGCTCATGGCGGCACTGCAATGCTCTATGGCAAAGCTCAAGACGCTCCTCTAAAACTTCCCAGAAGCGCTCTTCATTTCTGCCTGCGGTGCAAGCAACATCAACAAGGTTAAGAGTTACAACGCCCTGATTGAAGCGACCGTAATACTTAGCCTTACCATTTTCGTCAACCCAAGGTGTTAAGAAGCTGCGGCAGCCCATGCAGGTATAGCAGTTTCCGTTGCCGTTCTGGTCAATTTTAAGTTTAAGCATAATCTTCTCGGAAATATAATCCGGAACCATGCGCTTAGCGGTGCATTTTGCTGAAAGCTTGGTTAAATACCAATAAGGCGAGCCCTCGGTGATGTTATCATCGCTGAGAACATAAATAAGTTTGGGGAATGCAGGTGTTACATAAACGCCCGATTCATTTTTAACTCCGGTATAGCGCTGATTAAGAACCTCTTCTATAATCATAGCGAGGTCACGCTTTTCGTTTTCATCCCTTGCTTCGCCAAGATACATAAAGAAGGTAATAAACGGAGCTTGACCGTTGGTTGTAAGCAATGTTACAACCTGATACTGCAGGGTCTGAACGCCCTTCTGAATTTCCTTGCGGAGTCTTCTCTCAACGATTTCATCAATAGCCTCGTCAGAGGGTCTTGCTCCCGAGAACTCAATCTCCTCAAGAACCTCTTTGCGAATCTTCTCGCGGGAAATCTGAACGAAAGGAGCTAAATGGGTAAGGCTGATACTCTGACCGCCATATTGGTTAGAGGCAACCTGTGCAATAATCTGAGTTGAAATATTACAAGCAGTTGAAAAACTATGCGGCTTCTCAATCATAGTTCCGCTGATAACAGTTCCGTTCTGAAGCATATCCTCGAGGTTAACAAGGTCGCAGTTATGCATATGCTGAGCATAGTAATCGCTATCATGGAAGTGAATAATACCATCTCTATGAGCTTTAACAATCTCCTCGGGTAAGAGTATTCTCTCGGTTATATCGCGGCTGACCTCGCCTGCCATATAATCGCGCTGAACACTGTTAACAGTGGGATTCTTATTGGAGTTTTCCTGCTTGGCTTCCTCATTATTACATTCGATAAGAGAAAGGATCTTATCATCGGTTGTGTTAGAAGCACGGGCAATATTTCTTGTATATCTGTAACGGATATAGCGCTTTGCAGTTTCATAAGCGCCATGCTTCATAAGCTGGGTTTCAACCAACTCCTGAATTTCTTCAACCGAAAGAGCTCTTCCGATTTCATCACAATAATGTTCAATAATCGCAGCAATAGCATGAATCTGCTCAGGAATAAGCTCAGGCTTACCTTCTGTTGCAAGATTGGCCTTTGCGATAGCGTTTTCAATTTTTACGGCTTCAAATATGGCTTCTGAACCGTTTCTCTTAATAATTTTCACAGTAATTCCTCCTATCGAGTGTATTTTCATTGTAGCAAAGAGCCAAGTGTTTGTCAACACAAATTATCGATATTTTGTATATTTTTCTAAAATTCCACACTATATCTTGTGTTGTGATTGTATTTAACAATTTTGGACAAGTTAGATTACTTTTGCTTTAAAAGCATAAAAAATGCCTTAGGCAACTTCCTTTACCCAAGGCATTTTAAAGCTTTAAAAATTATTTATTATAAGCGGTTTCAATCATATTTGCCGCATCTTCAAGATAAGATGCATAGAATTTCTCAAACTCGCCCTCGTTGCAAAGCTCGGTCAGCTTTGTGTCAATCGGCATACGGCCAAGAGGCATTATCTGCATCTCGGAGCAAAGCTCATTGAAATTACTTTTGCCGAAAATCTCAAACTCTTTACCGCAATCGGGGCACTTAACATAGCTCATATTTTCAACCATTCCGAGCACGCGGATGTTCATCATATTAGCCATATTGCAAGCCTTTTTAACAATTAAAGAAACTAAGTCCTGCGGAGTTGTTACTATAACTGCACCATCGATTGGAAGCGACTGATAAACGGTAAGCGGAACATCACCTGTTCCGGGGGGCATATCAACAAAAAGGAAATCTATTTCATCCCAGAAAACATCGGTCCAGAACTGCTTAACTGCACCTGCTAAAACCGGTCCTCTCCAAACAACAGGGGCATCGGGATTTTCAAGTAAAAGGTTGCAGGACATAATTTTGATACCGCCTGCGGTAACCTCAGGCAAAATGCCCTTATCATTCATTTTCGCTCTTGAGTTTATTCCAAACATTTTAGGAATTGATGGGCCGGTTATATCGGCATCAAGGATACCCACCTTATAGCCCTTTCTACTCATAAGCACTGCAAGCATTGCAGTAACCATTGATTTACCAACGCCGCCCTTGCCGCTTACAACGCCGATAACATTTTTGATTTTGCTATACTTATTAGGTGCTTCAATAAAGCTCTCGGGTTCTTGTTTAGCGCTCGAGCAATTACTGCAATCTCCGTTGCAGCCTGTTTCGTTGCATTTTCTTTCTTGTTCCATTTTAGACCTCCGTGGCAACATAAGAACAAGACCGGAAAACCCGGTCTTGCAATTAGAATTTATTTTGAAAGAAGATTGAAATCTTCAATAGACATTTCCTTGAACACGCTCTCGGGTTTCTCTTCAGGGATATTCATATCTGCGTAAGGCTTAACCTCGGTTAACGCATAGTTCAAGGTAACCTCAACAGAAAGCTCAACCTTAACGGCTTTTGTAACCTTCTGTGTGGTCTGAGCACCGCTGTTATCGGGGTCAACCGTTTCGTTCTCAACCTCTGCCTCGTAATCATAGGTATAAACATAGGTTACGGTCTGAGAACTTAGCCTTCCTTCGCTATCAATAATTCCGCTGATACGGAGTAAAGAAGGCTTAACAGTAACGCTTGCTTCCTTTTCTAAATATAAGTCGTCAAAAACCTTTGCGGCATCAAAGCCCGCATCCTTTGCATCATATTCAAAGACAAAGCCCTTACCACCATCAGAGGTGTTGACAATAACGGTATCAACAGCCTTGAGCTTTGATGCATCATAAATCTCAGGAGTTGATTCATTTTTCTTCATAAAGCTCTTGGTTGATTCGTTATCCGAAAGAACATAAGTGTTTTTAAGCTTATGAGCAAAAACTCTTGAGCCATTTGAATAGAAGTATGCGGTGCTAACTTCATTAGCAGCAGTGAGTTCCGAACGCATATCAACAAAACGCTTATCATCTTTAATTAAGAAGTTATATGTTCCGTTAAGGCGCATGGACTCTGTTTTTTCATCAACGGTAACAGCTCTTTTAACATCAGCCTTATAGCCTAAAGCGGTTGCCTTAGCAATTGCATCAGTGGTTTTGGCATAAGCAGAGTTAATAAGAGTAACCGAGCCGGTATCAGCAACCTTGCTCGAATCATCGGTGCCGCTATTGTTATCCTTCTTACCGCAAGCAGCAAAGGATAAAACAAAAATCAAGCTTAAGAGAAGACAAAGTATTTTCTTCATAATAACCTCTTCTTTAATGTTGTTTTAAAGGTTTTAAAAACCATTTTTAACATTATACCACATATTGTTG
The DNA here is from genome assembly GCA_949295415.1 of uncultured Oscillospiraceae bacterium. Taxonomy (GTDB): domain Bacteria; phylum Bacillota; class Clostridia; order Oscillospirales; family Acutalibacteraceae; genus UMGS172. The sequence goes on along the minus strand of CASFLA010000048.1, from coordinate 22,572 downwards.
AAAAAAACAACCGCCAGCAGCAAGATTTTTATGCTAAAAACAGTTGTAATTATAGGAAAAATCTGCGATAATAAATGTGTATGTATCTATTAACATCGGAGGCTCCCGAATATGTCAGATTTTATAAAGCTTGCAGATTTGCTTCTGCCGAATATAGATAAGGAACCTGAGTTCTATGAGAACAAGTATCCCAGAAGAGATTTAAAGGATGGCGCAAGAGTAACACGCGTTGCCCCAAGCCCCACAGGATACCTTCATCTCGGAACTCTGTTTGTTTCGCTTGTTAACCGCCTTGTTGCCGATTCAACCGGCGGTATCTTCTTTACAAGAATTGAAGATACCGATAAAAAAAGAGAGGTTGAGGGTGGCATTGCCGATATTATCGGCGGTATTAAGCGTTTCGGCATTGCTATTGACGAAGGTTATATTGAAAGCGATGTTGAATCGGGCAGCTACGGCCCTTATAAGCAATCCGAGCGCGCAGAAATATATCAATGCTATGCTAAATCGCTTATCAAGCAAGGCCTTGCCTACCCCTGCTTCTGCACCGAGGAGGACCTCGCGAAAGCGCGCGAAAAGCAAGAGGCTCAAAAAATAAGAACCGGCTACCATGGCGAATGGGCAAAGCATCGCGATATTACTTATGAAGAAGCAAAAGCGCTGATTGATGAAGGCAAACCCTTTGTTGTTCGCTTGCGTTCACCCGGCAACGAGGAAAATAAGGTCATTTTTGAGGACGGAATTAAGGGCAAGATTGAGATGCCTGAAAACGATGAGGATTTTGTAATCTTGAAGTCTGACGGAATTCCTACCTACCATTTTGCTCATGCCGTTGATGATCACCTTATGGGAACAACCCATGTTATAAGAGGCGATGAATGGATTTCATCAACTCCTAAGCATCTGCAGTTGTTTAAGTTGCTCGGCTTTAAGGCTCCTAAATATGTTCATGTTTCGCCTATTATGAAGCTTGATAACGGCGCAAAGCGTAAAATTTCAAAGAGAAAAGACCCTGAGGCTGCTGTTCATTTCTTTGCCGAACAGGGTTACCCGACTGAGAGTGTTATCGAGTATCTCATGACCATTGCCGCCTCTGATTTTGAGGATTGGCGCAGAACAAACCCTACTGCAGACTATAAAACCTTTAAGTTTAACATTAAGAAGATGAGCTCATCGGGCGCGCTCTTTGATACCGATAAATTAAACGATGTTTCAAAAACGGTTATCAGCAAAATGTCTTCTGACGAGGTTATTTTAAGATTGTTCGATTGGTCGAAAGAGTTTGATAAAGAGTTTTACGATATTTTATCAGCTGATAAGGATTATGCCAAGGCTGTCTTCTCTATTGACCGCGATGTTCCAAAGCCCAGAAAAGATATTATCAAGTGGAGCGATGCGAAGCAATATTCTGAATATCTGTTTGATAGCCTGTTTGTTCCCAACTTCCAACTTCCCGAAAAGATAAACAAGGCAGACGCTGTTACTATTCTTTCGGAGTATAAAAAGGTTTATGATGAAACACAGGATAATCAGGCTTGGTTTGAAACTATAAAGAGCATCTGCCCTGCCGCAAATTTCGCAACCGATACTAAGGAATATAAGGCGAATCCCGAAAAGTATGCAGGCAGCCCCGGTGATGCATCAACCTTAATCCGCATTGCCATAACAGGCAGAACTAACACACCTGACCTTTGCAGTATTATGAAGCTGCTTGGTCGCGAGCGTGCAATCAAGAGAATTGACGCCGCAATAGCTTACTACAAAGCAAACTGACGGAGGAAAAACAATGGAAGAAAACAAAACTATGGAAGCAGGGGTTATGGCCTCAAATTTCATACATGATTTTATAGATAAGGATTTAGCAGAAGGCATTTATTCCAGGGTTCAGACCCGTTTCCCGCCCGAGCCTAACGGCTACCTTCATATCGGTCATGCCAAGGCAATCTGCATTAACTTTGGAACATCCGATAAATACAGCGGAAAATGCAATCTACGTCTTGATGATACTAACCCTACCAAAGAAGATGTTGAATACGTTGATGCCATTAAAGAGGATATCGAGTGGCTCGGCTTTAAGTGGGATAATGTTTATTTCGCATCTGATTATTTTGATTTCATCTATGACTGCGCATTAAAGCTCATTGACAAGGGGTTGGCCTATGTAGATGAGTCTGATGCTGATACCATTCGTGCAATGCGCGGAACTCTTACAGAACCGGGTAAGAACAGCCCATATCGTGACAGACCGGTTGAAGAAACAAAGGACTTGTTTAAGAGAATGACCGAGGGCGAGTTTCCTAATGGCTCAATGGTGTTGCGAGCTAAAATTGATATGGCGTCGCCCAACCTTAATATGCGCGACCCTGTTATTTATCGTGTTTTAAAGGCTCATCACCATCGCACAGGTGATAAGTGGTGCGTTTATCCTATGTATGACTTTGCGCATCCCTTATCCGATGCAAAAGAGGGTGTAACCCATTCTCTTTGCTCGTTAGAGTTTGAAAACCACCGTCCGCTTTATAACTGGTTCTTAGAGATGCTAGAAATTCCTGAGGCACCCCGCCAGATTGAGTTCGCAAGAATGAATGTCAACTATACATTAACCAGTAAGCGTAAATGCTTAAAGCTGGTTGAAGACGGCATTGTTGACGGTTGGAATGATCCGAGAATGGCAACTATCAGCGGTATGCGCCGCAGAGGCTTCCCCGCCGAAGCGATTCGCACCTTCTGCGAAAAAATCGGTGTTTCAAAGGCCCATAGCGTTATCGATTATGCGCTTTTAGAGTCCTGCGTTCGTGACCACTTGAATATCAACGCCGAGCGCGCTATGGCGGTGTTAAGACCTCTTAAGGTAGTAATTGATAACTATCCCGAGGATAAGGAGGAGGTTATCTCGGTTGAGATTAACCCCAATAAGCCTGAGCTTGGAACAAGAGATATTATATTCTCTAAAGAAATTTATATCGAAAGAGATGACTTTGCACTTGTTCCTCCGCCTAAGTATTTCCGTCTCTGCCCTGAGAAAGAGGTTCGCTTAAAAGGTGCATATTTTGTAAAGTATGCTTCCTGCGAATGCGATGAGGACGGCAACATTTCTGTTGTTCATTGCACCTATGACCCCGAAACCCGTGGTGGCGATGCTCCTGACGGCAGAAAGGTTAAGGGCACATTACATTGGGTATCGGCAAAACACTCTGTCGATGCTGAAATCAATCTTTACGACCGCCTTTTCAATGTTCCTAACCCGTCTGATGAGGAGGGCGTTTCATCATTCAAGGATAATCTTAACCCTGATTCGCTTGTAACCTTAAAGGGCTGCAAATGCGAGGAATTTATAAAAAACGCAAAGCCGGGCGATAAATATCAGTTTATGCGTCAGGGATATTTCTGCGTTGATGCTTTGAGCACACCTGAAAGAATTATTATCAACCGCACAGTTTCATTAAAAGATTCATTCTCCCCTAAAAAATAATTTTTGGAGGAAAATATGAAGGTTAAAGAACTAGTCAGTTTTCTCTATGGGATTGCGCCTGAAGATTTAAAAGAAGATTATGATAATGTTGGTCTCTTGGTTGGCGACGAAAATGCAGAAATAACCGGTGTCTTAGTATCCCTCGACTGCTTTGATGAGGTTATATCCAGAGCCGAAGACCTTAACGCCAACTTGATTGTTACTCATCATCCCGTTATTTTTGAGCCTTTAAAATCAGTAACCGAGCAGAGCCTCGTTTATAAGCTGATAAATAAGGGCATATCGGTTATTTCGATGCATACAAATCTCGATAAAACCGAGGGCGGCGTTAATGATGCATTGTGTGCAGCTCTGGGACTTTTTGATGTTAAAACCGTAATTACAGAAGAAGGCTTCCCTATAAGAGTTGGTGAGCTTCCCGAACCGGAGGACCCCTATACCTTTGCAAGAACAATCAAGCAAGCGCTTGGCGGCGCCGTTAAGTTTGTCCCCGGCAATGAAGATGTTTTTACAGTTGCCGTTTGCTCAGGCTCCGGCGGAAATTTTATCTATGATGCAATAAACTGTGGTGCTGACGCTTTAGTTACTTCCGATGTTAAGCATCATTTGTTTATTGAGGCAGGAGAAAATAATATTTCTCTTTACGATGCAGGGCATTTTAACACCGAGGATGTTATTGTTTCCCCGCTTTGCAAGGATATTGCTGCTGCATTCCCCTCGCTACCCGTTTTTGAATGTCACTTTTCTAAAATTGAATCTGTTTAAAAGAATAAGCAGCGGCGAAAGCCGCTGCTTATTCTTTTAGAAAAACAAAAACCGTTTTCCAAAAAGGAAAACGGTTTTTAAAAACTTTAAATTACTTTACAAGCTCGATAATTGCCATTTCAGCAGCATCACCGCGACGCGGACCGGTCTTGGTAATACGGCAGTAACCGCCGTTTTTCTCCTGATAGGCAGGTGCAATCTCATCAAACAGTTTCTTTACAACAGATTCCTTTGTAATGAAGCTGAGTGCCTGTCTTTTGTTGGCAAGACTGCTGTCTTTAGCGAGTGTAATGTATTTTTCGGTCATAGCGCTAACTTCTTTAGCTCTGTAAACAGTGGTCTCGATTTTGCCGTTTTCAAGCAAGAAGGTTACCATTGCTCTGAGCATTGCAGTTCTATGATCGCTCTTTCTGCCGAGTTTTCTTGTTCCTGGCATTTAAACTCACTCCTTTAAGAAAGCATATTATTCGTCGTCACTTGCGAGTGCAAAGCCAAGCGAATCAAGCTTAGCAACAACCTCTTCAAGTGACTTGCGGCCGAGATTTCTAACTTTCATCATATCCTCTTCAGTCTTGCTGATGAGGTCCTCGACGGTGTTGATGTTTGCGCGCTTCAAGCAGTTGAAGCTGCGGACTGATAAATCAAGCTCTTCAATGGTCATCTCAAGAATCTTATCTTTTTCATCGCCGGCCTTTTCAACCATAATCTCGCTGTTCGATGCATCTGCAGAGAGATCTATGAAAAGTTTGAGATGTTCAGTGAGGATCTTGGCTGACCAAGAAACTGCATCACTGGCTGAAATAGTTCCGTTGGTCCAAACCTCAAGTGTTAAACGGTCAAAGTCAGTCTGCTGGCCAACACGAGTGTTGTCAACATCATACTTTACCTTAACAACAGGGGTATATATTGAGTCTACGGGGATAACGCCTATCGGTGTATGATCAGTCTTGTTTTTCTCAGCAGGAACATAACCTCTTCCCTTGTCCAAGGTTAATTCCATGATAAGCTTTCCGCCTTCATCAATTGTAGCAATGTGCATATCGGGATTGAGAATTTCAACCTCGCTATCTGCTTTGATAGATGCACCGGTAACCTCGCAGGGACCCTCTGCCTCAATATAAACTGTTTTTGCACAGTCGCTATGAAGCTTAGCAGTAAGACCCTTAATGTTGAGAACTATCTCGGTAACATCCTCTTTAACATTAGGAATGGTTGAAAATTCATGCTGAACACCTTCGATTTTAACCGAGGTAACAGCAACACCCTGAAGTGAGGAAAGGAGCACTCTACGAAGGCTGTTGCCTATAGTAGTGCCGTATCCGCTCTCAAGGGGCTCAAGTATGAACTTACCGTAATTGCCATCGGGCGTAATATCCAGTGTTTCAATTCTGGGCTTTTCAATTTCAATCATAAAAGCTCCACTTCTCCGCACGTTTAGTAGTTTGATTAAAACCCGTTGATTGTGCGGCAACCATAACGGGAGTTGTCTCGTATCAGATTAACACAGCACAGCCCTTGCCATGCAAAAAGCACGGCAAAAAGGACGGTCAGTGTTATTATTTTGAATAGAACTCGACAATGAGCTGCTCTTCAATAGGAGCATCGATAGCATCACGCTCAGGAAGATTAACAACCTTAACGCTAAAGCTCTCTGCATTAGCATCAAGCCACTGCGGAACAGGACGGCCTGCATTTGCTTCGAGAACTGCTTTAATCTTCTCACTTGCTCTTGACTTCTCACAAATAGTGATAACGTCGCCTGCTTTAAGGAGATAAGATGCGATATCAACTCTCTTGCCGTTTACTTCAAAGTGGCCGTGGCCAACAATCTGTCTTGCTTCTACACGAGAAGATGCAAAACCTGCTCTGTAAACAACGTTGTCAAGTCTTGACTCGAGAATTCTTAAAAGGTTTTCGCCGGTAACGCCAGTTTTGCGCTCAGCGATTTCAAAATAATGATGGAACTGAGACTCGTTAACTCCATAGTAACGTCTTGCTCTCTGCTTTGCGCGGAGCTGCAAACCGTATTCAGAAGTTTTCTTGCGTCCCTGTCCATGCTGACCGGGAGCATAAGCTCTGCGTCCCATAGAACACTTTTCTGAGTAGCAGCGCTCGCCCTTTAAGAACAACTTCTGTCCTTCACGGCGGCAAAGTCTGCATACCGGACCGGTATATCTAGCCATCTATAACACCTCCATTAATGATTATACACGTCTTCTCTTGGGAGGACGGCAACCGTTGTGCGGAATAGGAGTTACGTCTTTAATAAGACTAACTTCCAGACCGGCTGACTGAAGTGCACGAATTGCAGCTTCACGTCCGGCTCCCGGACCCTTAACGTATACTTCAACTGACTTAAGACCATGTTCCATAGCTGCCTTAGCTGCAGTCTCAGCTGCATTCTGAGCAGCAAACGGAGTGCTCTTTCTAGAGCCTCTGAAGCCAAGCTCACCGGCAGATGCCCATGAAAGAGCGTTGCCCTGAGTATCGGTAATGGTAACGATGGTGTTGTTGAAGGTAGACTGAATATGGGCAGCACCGCGCTCAATATTTTTCTTCTCGCGGCGTCTGCGGGTTGATGTTGCTTTGGTTGTAGCCATATTTTACTCCTCCCGCTTACTTCTTCTTGTTAGCGATTGTCTTTTTAGGACCCTTACGAGTGCGTGCGTTTGTTTTTGAACGCTGGCCTCTAACAGGGAGACCCTTCTTATGACGGGAACCGCGGAAACTTCCGATTTCGACAAGTCTCTTAATGTCGAATGCAATTGCACGACGGCGGTCACCTTCAACCTGAAGGTTGTGGTCGATATACTCACGCAGTTTAGAAATATCGTCCTCAGAAAGATCCTTAACTCTGATATCGGGGTCGATACCGGTTTCTGCGAGGATCTGCTTGGATGTTGTGAGACCTATACCGAAGATATAAGTGAGGCCAATTTCGACTCTCTTGTTATTCGGAAGGTCAACTCCAGCTATACGCGCCATTTATAGATGCACCTCTCATTCTTGTTCGCACAGGTTAACCCTGGCGCTGCTTGTGCTTGGGATTCTCACAGATAACCATGATTTTTCCCTTGCGCTTAATAATCTTGCATTTGTCGCAAATTTTCTTTACAGAAGGTCTGACTTTCATCTTGATTTACCTCCAATTTGATTCCTGACATTTTTACTTAGAACGCCAAGTAATGCGTCCTCTTGTCAGGTCGTAGGGTGACATTTCAACCGTAACCTTATCACCTGGAAGAATGCGAATGTAGTTCATTCTCAATTTTCCGGAAATATGGGCAAGGATGATATGTCCTCCTTGAATTTCTACTTTAAACATCGCGTTGGGCATAGCCTCAACAACGGTGCCTTCCAATTCTATCATATCCTCTTTAGACATTCAAATCTCTCCCTTGACATAGCTTGCTTTGAAATCGTTCAAAACGTGTCTGATTGACCTGTTTGTTTTCATCTGTTCCTCATCTGCTTTTGAATTTGTCAGATGAATGTGCTTGGGGTTCTTTCTCTTTGGTCGCTCTAGAGGGCGTTCTTTGCCGTCACAAGCGTAGACATATTCATTGTCCGAAGAAACAACCACCAAGTAGTATCCTCTGTCTCTTCCTGATTTGGAGCAAACGATAGTTCCTCTTTTAATCGGCGGCATTTTTCACCCTCCCTTAAAATCAGACTTCGGTCATGATTTTAGGCCCGTCTGCCATTATGGCAACGGTATGCTCAAAATGAGCTGAAAGCGAACCGTCTTTAGTAAGAACAGTCCAACCGTCAGGCATAACCTTTACATCATAAGAACCTGCGTTAACCATAGGTTCTATTGCAAGGGTCATACCCGGAACAAGACGAACACCTCTGCCGGATACTCCGAAATTGGGCACTTCCGGGGCTTCATGAAGGCTGGTTCCTATTCCGTGGCCCACATAATTGCGAACAACCGAGAAACCGTTGGCCTCAACATACTGCTGCACTGCTGCGGATATATCTCCAACTCTGCCGCCCGGACAAGCACGCTTAATGCCCTCGTATAGACTCTCACGCGTTACATCCATCAGCCGCTTTGCCTCCACGGATACGTCTCCGCAGGCAAAAGTGGCGGCATTGTCGCCATTAAATCCCCCAAACTCCGCTCCAAGATCGACGCTTACGATATCGCCGCTTTTAAGGATGCGGTTACTTGCAGGTATGCCATGAATGACCTCATTATTGATTGATATACAAGCGGTTGCAGGATAACCATAAAGTCCTTTAAAGTTTGGCGTTGCGCCTTTACTTCTTATGAACTTCTCTGCCATTCTGTCAAGCTCAAGAGTTGAAACTCCCGGCTCAATCGCTGAACCAATCAGTTTGAGTGCCTGTGCAGAAATCGCACAGGCTTCTCTCATAATTTCAAGCTCCCTTTTTGTTTTGAGTGTTATCATTATATGCCTAACGCCTCAAATACAAGCTTTGTGGTGTCTTCAACCTTGTCCTGACCTTCGACCGACTTTAATTTGCCGGTGCTACGGTAGTAATCTTTGAGAGGCTCGGTCTGTTCATGATAAATAGCCAATCTCTCAAGAACGGTTTCGGGAGCATCGTCCTTACGTTGAATAAGGGCAGCACCACACTGGTTACAGATTCCGTCTTTTAAAGGACGCTTATACTCGATATGATAGCTTGAACCGCACTGAGGGCAAACTCTACGTCCGCCAAGTCTTGCAACAATCGCCTCATCCTTAACATCAATGTCAAGCACACAGTCAATCTCAACGCCTAACTTATCAAGTGCTTCGGCCTGAGGAATGGTCCTCGGGAAGCCATCAAGTATAAAACCTGCCTTACAGTCGTCTTTAGCCAGACGCTCTTTGATAATGCCGATTACAACATCGTCACTAACAAGTTTGCCAGCCTCGACGGTTTCTTTAGCTTTAAGACCCATTTCGGTTCCGTTCTTCATCGCTTCGCGAATGATGTTACCAGTTGAAATGGTGGGAATGGATAATTTCTCGCAAATTATTTCTGCCTGTGTTCCTTTACCTGCGCCGGGAGCGCCAAGAAGTATAAGCTTCATCATTCTTATCCTCCTATTAGTCAAGGAAACCTTTATAATGGCGCATCAACATCTGCGACTCAAGGTTGTTAACCATTTCGAGTGCAACACCGACGATAATGAGAACCGAAGTTCCGCCGATAGATACGCTTGCAAAAACAGGGCTTACGAAAGAGAACAGAATCGGTCCTATAGCAATAACGCTAAGGCAGAGTGCTCCGATAAGGGTAACTCTCGACAAAACCTTCTTGATAAAATCAGAGGTCGGCTTGCCGGGACGGATACCGGGGATGGAGCCGCTGTTCTTTCTAAGGTTGTTAGCCATCTCAACGGGATTATACTGAATTGTTACATAGAAATATGCAAATCCGATAATCATTGCGAAATAGATAACTGCATAGAAAATTCCCTGAGTGCTGAATAACTGAAGTCCTTTTGTGAACCAATTAATCTTGTTCTCCATAAATGAAAGAACCATACTGGGAATCATAAGAATTGAACTTGCGAAAATGATGGGCATAACACCTGACATATTAACCTTTATCGGAATATGAGTGTTCTGGCCACCTAACATCTTGCGTCCTACTACGCGTTTTGCATACTGCACAGGCAACCTACGCTCTGCGTTGGTCATCCATACAATGAAAGCAATAACAAGAAGGAACACAACCACGATACCAACAACTGCAACCTGATACTCAAGATTCCAAAGGTTTACAAGGCCCATAAATGCCTGCGGAGCTCTGGAAAGAATACCTGCGAAAAGGATAATGGAAATGCCATTTCCGATTCCGCTTGCATCAATCTGTTCACCAAGCCACATTACAAGTGTTGAACCTGCAGTGAGTGTTAATGTAACAACTGCGCCTGCAAACCATATAGCACCTGTTCCTTTAACAGTGATGATACCGTTTCTTTCAAGGAAAATATAGTAAGCAATGCCCTGAATAAGAGCAAGGATTACTGTTGCAAATCTTGTATACTTTGCAATCTTCTTTCTTCCTTCTTCGCCCTCTTGAGAAAGTCTTTCCAATGCGGGAATGGCAACCGAGAGGAGCTGCATAATAATTGAAGAGTTAATATACGGAGTAACACCGAGTGCAAAAATTGCACCATATTCAAGTGCACCACCGGTCAATATGGAAATTGACTGGAATATGCCGCCGGTCACGTTACTGTTTGCAAGAGCTGCAGGGTCAATAAACGGAACCGGAATAGCAGAGCCTACACGGAAGACTATGATAATGAAGAGCGTGAAAAGAATCTTTTTGCGAAGGTCAACAACCTTCCATGCATTCTTAATAGTCTCTAACATATTCATATTAGAGTACCTCGTACTTTCCGCCGACAGCAGTAATCTTATCCTTAGCTGCTTCTGAGAAGGCAGTTGCCTTCACTGTAAGCTTCTTGGTAATTTCACCGTTGCCAAGAATCTTAACTCCGTCATACTCCTTCTTGATAATGCCTTTTTCGATAAGAGCTGCTGCATCTACAACTGCTCCATCCTCAAAAACATTGAGAGAGTTTACATTGACAGACACAAACTCTTTAGCGAAGATATTGTTAAATCCTCTTTTGGGAATACGTCTCTGAAGGGGCATCTGACCGCCTTCGAAGCCGAATCTCTGACCGCGACCTGCGCGAGCCTTCTGGCCTTTATGACCTTTACCGGCTGTTTTGCCGTTTCCCGAACCATGACCTCTGCCTACGCGCTTAACCTCTTTGGTTGCGCCTTCAATAGCTCCAAGCTCATGAATTTTCATAGTTCGCACCTCCTTGTTTACGCTTCAGTTACCTCGACGAGGTGGATAATTTTCTTGATTTTGCCCATAGTAGCTGCATTGTTCGGCTGAACTTTAACGTCGCCGATTTTATGAAGACCAAGGGCCTTTGCGGTTGCAATCTGATCATCCTTGCAGGCGATAAGACTTTTAACCAACTTTACGTTAAGGCTTGCAGCCTCTTTCTTTTTAGCCATTGTGCTGCTCCTCCTTAACCTAAAATCTCTTTAACGGTCTTTCCGCGGATTGCAGCAACCTCTTCTGCGCTGCGAAGAGCTTTAAGACCTTCGATGGTAGCTCTAACAACGTTGTAGGGGTTGTTGGTGCGGAGAGCCTTTGTTCTGATATCGGTGATACCAACAGTCTCAACAACCGCACGAACTGCGCCGCCGGCGATAACACCGGTACCGGGTGCAGCGGGTTTAAGCAGAACACTGCCTGCGCCATATTTACCGATAATCTCATGAGGAATTGTTGAACCCTTAAGGGAAACCTTGATAAGGTTTTTCTTGGCATCTTCGATACCCTTGCGAATAGCGTCCGGAACTTCGCCGGCCTTGCCAACACCGAATCCAATGGTGCCGTTGCCGTCGCCGACAACAACTAAAGCAGCGAACTTCATAATGCGTCCGCCCTTAACAGTCTTGGATACTCTATTAATGGCAACTACTCTTTCTTTTAAATCCATAGTGGATGCGTCAATTAAATTAGCCAAAAGTATTTCCTCCTTCTTTAGAACTTGAGGCCGCCCTCGCGGGCTCCTTCGGCCAGCTCCTTGACACGGCCGTGGTAAATATATCCGCCGCGGTCAAATACGCAGACTTCAATACCCTTTTCAGCGGCACGTTTAGCAATCAACTGTCCAACCTTGCGTGCACCCTCGCAGTTGCTGCCATTTCCATCGAAATCCTTTTCGTTAGAAGCAGCCGATGCAAGAGTTACACCGTTAACATCATCTATAAGCTGGGCGTAAATGTTGCTGTTGGAGCGGAAAACATCAAGACGAGGACATTCGGCTGTGCCGCTGATCTTGCTGCGAACACGAGCATGTCTTTTAAGACGAGCCTTGTTTGAATCAGGCTTAGTAACCATTTTATTTTCTCTCCTTTATTACTTTTTAGCGCCCTTACCGGCTTTACCTTCTTTACGACGGATGTATTCGCCAGCGTATTTGATACCTTTGCCCTTATAAGGCTCGGGAGGACGCTTCTCGCGAACTTCTGCCGCAAACTGACCAACCTTCTGTTTGTCAGGACCGGAAATAACGATTGAGCTCGGATTCGGAACCTCAATGGTGATGCCATCAACTTCAGGCATAATTACCTGATGCGAATAACCAAGGTTCATAACAAGGTTGTTGCCCTGCTTCTGAACACGGTAACCAACACCGTTTACTTCCAATTCCTTTTTGAACCCTTCAGTGACACCTACAACCATGTTGCTAACAAGTGTGCGGGTGAGACCATGCAATGCGCGGTCTTCTTTGTCATCTGTCGGGCGGGTAACGAGGATTTCGCTGCCCTCAACCTTAACGGTGATTCTGCTGTTAAAGGTCTGGGTAAGTGTTCCCTTAGGACCTTTTACGGTAATAGTAGCGCCGTCGGTCTTTACTTCAACTCCTGCAGGAATTGCGATAGGTTTTCTACCTATTCTTGACATTTACAGCACCTCCTCTTACCAAATGAAAGCGAGAACTTCGCCGCCAACATTTTCACGACGAGCCTGCTTATCAGTCATAATCCCTTTAGATGTAGAGAGAATTGCGATTCCAAGACCTCTCATGACCTTGGGCATATCCTCAACATTACTATAGATGCGCAGTCCCGGTTTTGAAACTCTACGGAGACCGGTGATAATCTGCGACTTGTTAGGACCGTACTTAAGTGCGATCTTAATAACTCCCTGCTTACCGTCATCTTGAACGGTGAAGCCGCTGATGTAACCCTCGTCAAGAAGAATCTGAGCGATTGCCTTCTTAACATTAGATGCAGGAACATCAACCGAGTCATGCTTTGCTGAACTTGCATTACGAATTCTTGTAAGCATATCAGCTATTGTATCGGTGATTTGCATACCGTCAACCTCCTTTACCAGCTGGCCTTCTTTACTCCGGGAATTTCGCCCTTATAAGCTAATTCTCTGAAGCAAATTCGGCATATACCGTATTTACGGAGATAAGCATGGGGACGACCGCAGATTTTACATCTTGAGTATTCTCTGGTCGAAAACTTCGCAGGTCTTGACTGCTTAACTTTCATAGATGTCTTAGCCATGTTTACACTCCTTACTTCGCAAACGGGGCACCCATGAGGCTTAAGAGCTCACGAGCTTCCTCGTCGGTATTTGCGGTTGTGACAAAGATAATATCCATACCACGAACCTTGTCGATTTTATCATACTCGATTTCAGGGAAAATGAGCTGCTCTTTAACGCCCATGGAATAGTTTCCGCGGCCATCAAATGAGTTAGCGTTGATTCCTCTGAAGTCTCTAACTCTCGGGAGAGCTGCGTTGAAGAGTCTGTCAACAAACTCATACATCTTCTCGCCTCTGAGAGTTACTTTAGCGCCGATCGGCATACCTTCACGAAGTTTGAAGTTTGCAACCGACTTTCTAGCCTTACAAACAACAGCCTTCTGACCGGTTATAATGCTAAGATCGCTTAAAATAGCATCGATAACTTTTGCGTTATCTCTTGCTTCGCCGCATCCTACGTTGATAACAACCTTATCAAGCTTGGGAATCTGCATTACGCTTTTGTAGTTGTATTTCTTCATAAGCGCAGGCGCGACTGTTGCTTTGTATTCTTCTCTGAGTCTTGCCATTTCAATTTCCTCCTAAGCCTTAGATTGTTTCTCCGCACTTTTTGCAGATGCGGTCTTTTCTGCCATCCTCATATACCTTATGAGCTATACGGGTAGGCTTCTTGCATTTGGGGCAAACAACCTGCACTTTGCATGCATAGATTGCGCTCTCTGCCTCGATGATGCCTGAGGGGTCGCCGGCCTTGCGGGGTTTAACATGCTTTTTAACCATGTTAAGACCTTCAACAATAACCTTACCCTCTTTGGGGCTAACTTCGAGAACTTTACCTGTTTTACCACGGTTTTTGTCATCACCGGTGAGAATAACTACTGTATCGCCGGTTTTAATGTTCATCTTACTCATGCCTTGGTACCTCCATTAAAGAACTTCCGGAGCAAGAGAAAGAATCTTCATATAATCCTTCTCGCGAAGCTCACGTGCGACAGGTCCAAAGATACGGGTACCTTTAGGTGTCTTGTCATCTTTTATAATAACCGCGGCATTTTCATCAAAGCGGATATAAGAACCATCGGAACGGCGAAGACCTTTGCAAGAACGAACAACTACGGCCTTTACTACATCGCCCTTTTTGACGGTACCGCCCGGTGTTGCTTTCTTAACGGAAGCAACAACGACATCGCCAATGTTGGCATACCTCCTGCCGGAGCCGCCAAGTACACGGATGCACATAAGTTCTTTTGCACCTGTATTGTCGGCAACCTTGAGGTAAGTCTGCTGCTGTATCACAGTCTTTTCCTCCTTTAGACTACTTAGCCTTTTCTATAATTTCAACAACGCGCCATCTCTTGTCTTTCGAAAGAGGACGGGTCTCCATAACAAGTACACGGTCGCCGATGCGGCATTCGTTGTTCTCATCATGTGCTTTAAATTTAACAGTATTTTTAATAATTTTCTTGTAGAGCGGGTGCTTAACATTGTCCTCAATAGCAACAACAACGGTTTTATCCATCTTATCGCTGACAACCTTACCTACTCTGGTTTTACGAAGATTTCTTTCGCTCATCGCTTCGTGCCTCCCTTACTTAGAAGAATCGTCGCCGCCAAGTTCGATTTCGCGAAGAATAGTCTTAACTCTTGCGATATCCTTCTTTACGGTTGCAATTCTAGTCGGGTTATCGAGCTGATTAATGGCGTTCTGGAAACGAAGATGGAAAAGTTCTTCCTTAAGGTCTTTAAGCTTCTCCTGAAGCTCTTCTACTGTCTTATCTCTGAGTTCCTTTACATTCATTACTGCTCACCACCCATTTCCTGCTTTGTAACAAACTTGCACTTGATAGGCAGCTTGTTAGCGGCGAGACGCATAGCCTCACGAGCAACTTCCTCAGAAACGCCGCCGATTTCGAACATCACGCGGCCCGGCTTAACAACTGCTACCCAATACTCGGGTGAACCTTTACCGGAACCCATACGGGTCTCAGCGGGCTTCTCAGTTACCGGCTTATCCGGGAAAATCTTAATCCATACCTGACCGCCACGCTTGATGTAACGAGTCATAGCGATACGGGCTGCCTCAATCTGATTTGATTTGATCCATGCGGGCTCAAGAGCCTGAAGACCAAAATCACCGTTAGAAACGGTATTGCCGCGAAGAGCCTTTCCTTTAAGGCGGCCTCTCTGAACACGGCGATATTTAACACGCTTAGGTAACAACATCAGCGCGCGCCTCCTTCCTTACGTGGCTTACGTGCGTCGTGAAGGACTTCGCCGGTATAAAGCCAAACCTTAACACCGATGCGGCCATAGGTTGTGTGTGCCTCAGCAAAGCCGTAGTCAATATCAGCTCTGATGGTCTGAAGCGGAATGGTTCCCTCACGGTAGCTTTCAGAACGAGCAATCTCAGCGCCGCCGAGACGTCCTGAAACCTGAGTTTTGATACCCTTAACGCCGCAACGCATTGCACGTCCGATAGAGAGCTTCATTGCACGACGGAACGAAACACGCTTCTCGAGCTGAGCTGCGATGCTCTCTGCAACCAAAGTAGCATTAACATCAGGGTTTTTAATCTCAACGATATTGATGAAAACATCTTTATCGGTTTTGAGAAGCTCTTTGCACTTAACCTTTAACTTCTCGATTTCTTCACCTTTGCGTCCGATAACCATACCGGGCTTTGCGCAGTGAATATGAATGCGAACGCGAGATGCGTCACGCTCAATCTCAATCTTCGGAACACCTGCCGAATAAAGAGTCTTTTTCAGGAACTTACGGAGGTTATAGTCCTCAACCAAAGTATCGCCGAAATCCTTATCCTTGGTGAACCAACGAGAATCCCAGTTTTTAATTACGCCTACACGGAATCCATGCGGGTTTACTTTCTGGCCCATAACTTAACCTCCTTCTTAGTCTTCACGTTCCCTGAGAACCAGGGTAACATGAGATGTTCTCTTTAAAATGCGGTGTGCTCTGCCGTGGTCTTTTGCACGGATTCTCTTTAAAATAGGACCGGGTCCTACATAGCACTCTGCAACATAGAGCTTTGAAACATCCATAGAATGGTTGTTTTCTGCATTTGCCATAGCTGACTTCAGCAGTTTTTCAAGATACTCGCAAGCGGCCTTCGGTGTGAACCTAAGAATAGCCATGGCTTTGTCAGCGTCCTGATTACGAATAAGGTCAAGAACGATCTGCACCTTGCGAGGTGATATGCGGGCATATCTAAGTGTTGCCCTTGCTTCCATAGTCATACTCTCCTTTCAACCGCTTACTTCGTAGTTTTTGCACCGGCATGACCCTTGAAGGTTCTTGTCGGAGCAAATTCGCCGAATTTATGACCTACCATATCCTCAGTAACATATACCGGAACATGCTTTCTACCATCGTGAACAGCCACCGTATGTCCGACGAAATCGGGGAAAATAGTAGATGAACGGCTCCATGTCTTGAGGACACGTTTTTCGCCTGCTGCATTCATCTCCTGAACTCTCTTTAAGAGGACAGGCTGAATGTAAGGGCCTTTTTTAATGCTTCTTCCCATTGTTCTTTCTCCTTTCGTCGATTACTTAGCGTTACGACGCTTAACAATATATTTATCAGTAGCTTTATGCTTCTGACGGGTCTTGTAACCAAGAGTGGGTTTGCCCCAAGGAGTAACCGGAGTGGGACGACCGATAGGAGCACGTCCCTCACCACCACCGTGCGGGTGGTCACAGGGGTTCATAACAGAACCGCGAACGGTCGGGCGCCAACCCATGTGACGCTTACGGCCTGCTTTACCGATGTTAACATTCTCATGCTCGGGGTTAGAAACGCTGCCGATGGTTGCCATGCAAGCTGCAGGAACGTTGCGGAGCTCACCGGAAGGAAGTCTCAAAAGAGCCATTCCGTTTTCTTTTGCCATGAGCTGAGCCATGTTACCGGCTGAACGAGCGAGCTGAGCGCCCTTGCCGGGATAAAGCTCAATGTTGTGGACAATGGTACCAACCGGAATATCGCTGAGTTTAAGAGCGTTACCGGGTTTGATATCTGCGCCGGCGCCAGAAATAATCTTGTCGCCAACTTTGAGATCCTGAGGAGCGATGATGTAACGCTTCTCACCGTCTTCATACTGAACGAGGGCGATAAATGCCGAACGGTTAGGATCGTATTCAAGTGTCATAACTGTTGCCGGAATATCGAACTTGTTTCTCTTAAAGTCGATGATACGGTATTTAACTCTGTTACCGCCGCCATGATGGCGAACAGTAATTCGACCGTAGCTGTTTCTACCGGCATTCTTTTTAATAACGCCTAACAAACTCTTTTCGGGAGCAACCTTGGAAAGACCGGAATAATCCATAACTGTCATGCCGCGGCGACCCGGAGTAGTAGGCTTGTAATGCTTGATAGCCATTTTAAGTTTCACTCTCCTGTTTAAAGCTTAGCGGAGCTTTCTCGCTCCATACATTGCCTTATTGTCTTGACTGCCTAATTACATAAGACCGTCGAAGAATTCGATTGTTTTAGAATCCTTTGTAAGAGTAACAACTGCCTTTTTCCAGGAAGCTGTCATACCCTCATAGCGTCCCATACGGCGCTTATGGCCGTTGACGTTTGCTGTGTTAACCTTCTCAACATTAACACCGAACAGTTCTTCAACTGCGCGAGCAATGTCAATCTTGGTTGCATCCTTTGCAACACGGAAGGTATACTTTTTGTCAGCAAATCCGCCCATGCTGTGCTCGGTAATAACCGGAGCAATAATGATATCCTGAGCTGCTTTCATTATGCGTAAACCTCCTCAAGCTTTGCAACAGCGTCTTTAACGATAACAAGTGTATCGGCATTAACGATGTCGTAAGTGTTGATTGTGTTGACCTGAGCTGTCTTAACACCGGGAATATTAGCGGCGCTCTTTACAGCGAATGCATCGTTGGAAGCAAGAATCATAAGAGTCTTCTTACCAACCTCAAGAGCCTTGAGGCAGTCAACAACTGTCTTGGTCTTGTAGCCTTCAAGTGTGAGGCTGTCAAGAACGATGAGAGATTCGTTAAGAACCTTATCAGAAAGAGCAGACTTCAGAGCAAGCTGTCTTTCCTTCTTGTTTATTGTGTAGTAGTAATCTCTGGGCTTGGGACCAAGAGCGATACCGCCGTGTGTCCACTGCGGAGAACGGGTTGAACCCTGTCTTGCATGGCCTGTTCCCTTCTGTCTCCAGGGCTTGCGTCCACCACCGGAAACTTCGGAGCGGGTCAATGTCGACTGTGTGCCCTGACGCTGATTAGCGAGGTAGTTCACAACAGCCATGTGCATAACTGCAACGTTGGGCTCGATACCGAAGATAGCATCGCTAAGAGTAAGCTCGCCAACCTTCTTACCTGCCATATCCTTAATTGCAACAACTGGCATTTTCCTTCACTCCTTCCTTAAGCCTTAACGCTATCGAAAACAACTACGATTGAGCCCTTAGGACCGGGAACGGCACCCTTAACTGCAATGATATTGTTTTCTGCGTCAATCTTGACGATTTCAAGATTCTGAACAGTAACACGCTCTGCACCTAAATGACCTGCCATCTTCTTGCCTTTGAAGACTCTGGCGGGGTCGATAACGCCAAGCGAACCGCCATGACGATGAACAGGACCTGTACCGTGAGATTCTTTAAGTCTGGAGAAGTTCCAACGCTTGATAACGCCTGCATAGCCTTTACCTTTGCTGGTTCCTCTAACGTCAACCTTGTCGCCCTCTGCGAAGATGTCTGCCTTAATGATGTCGCCTACATTGTAAGCTGCGCAATCATCGAAACGGAACTCGCGGAGAACCTTCTTGGGAGCAACATCAGCTTTGCCGAAATGTCCCTTCATCGGCTTGTTTGTCTTTGTAGCCTTCAGGTCGCCGAAACCTACCTGAACTGCCTCGTAACCGTCGTTCTCGATTGTTTTCTTCTGGCTGATAGCGCAAGGGCCAGCCTCGATAACAGTTACGGGAACTACGTTACCGTTTGCGTCAAAAAGCTGGGTCATACCAAGCTTCTTGCCAACGATACCTTTTTGCATTGTATTTTCCTCCTAAATGGTTATTGGTTGACAGTTTACTGCCAACATGACCTGCCGAAGTGCGAGATTAGAGCTTAATCTCAATCTCTACGCCGGCGGGGAGCTCAAGACCCATCAGAGCTTCAACAGTTTTGTTTGAAGGTCTGAGAACGTCGATAAGCCTTTTGTGGGTTCTGCTTTCAAACTGCTCGCGGCTGTCCTTATACTTGTGAACTGCGCGAAGAATGGTAACAACCTCTTTCTCGGTAGGGAGCGGAACAGGACCCGAAACTCTGGCGCCGGTGCGCTTTGCAGTCTCAATAATCTTCTCCGAAGCCTGATCTACGAGAGCATGGTCATAACTCTTCAGTCTGATTCTGATTTTTTCCTTTACTGCCATTTTCTTTCGCCTCCTTGATTAGTTGGCGGGCAACGCTTTTGTTGTCTTTTTTTACATTCTTCCGGGTGTTTCATTGCCACCCAATAGAAAATCCGGACCGCCGAAAAGGGTTCTTTGCCGGTAGTCCGAGACGAACATAGCGTTTTTGTTCTGCATACGCAAGCTGCAAAACAACGCAAATTTTTGTCGCCCGGTTTAAAATCGGACATACTCCGCGGAAATTTCCCGACTTTTTCTGTCGGCCACCTCCCGCATCAACGCATATCTGCACATAATGCTCAAGTATTTTAACACATTGTAAATGAATAATCAAGTCTTTTTTTCAAAAAAATTAAAATTTTTATTTTGCTTAATTTCCTCAAAAAAACGCCTAAAAACGGGCCCTTATATATAATGTAAGAAAAAGAACTGAAAACAGACACTGAAACCAATAAAAAAATGCGCTCGGGAAAAAACCGAACGCATAATTTTTAAAAATTATTTTCTTCTCTTTGGAGCCTTTCTTGCAGCAGGTTTCTTTCTTGTGGTTTTCTTTTTAGTTCCTAACAGCTGCTTTCTGTAAACAACATTTACATAAATCAGGGCGCCGATGCAAAGAATTGCAATTAAAATAGGTATCCAAAGATATTTCACAACCTTTTCGTTTACCTTTGCTGCCTCTCCCTCAAAATACTCGTCATCTTCTTCCCCTTCTTCACCTGTAGGAGTTTGTTCAGACACAGAAGGCTTGGAGTTTATGGTATACTCGGGATAAGATGTCTTTTCGTCTTCTTTTATAAAGGTTCCGCCTGTTCCTGCGCCACCGCTTTGGATATGATGATAAGACGAGGTGTTAGACGAGGTTGTATCACTACTGTCAGACGAGTCTGAAGAGTCTGATGAATCAGAACTATCCGACGAATCGGACGAATCGGACGCATCGGACGAATCGGAGCTATCAGACGAATCGGAGCTATCAGACGAATCGCTGCTATTGGTTGATGTTACATCAGAAGAAACGCTATCCTCCGACGATGTGCTCTCGGCCTCTGATGATATATTAGATACATTCGATGAGGTTGACTCTGTTGCCATAACCGTTACTGTTGTTGCGGCAAGCAATGAAATACACATAATCGCAACCAGCAGAGAAACTATGCTTTTAGTTTTCATTTTTTTCATCCCCTTGGAAGCCTTGGCTTAATAAGCCTTGCCCCAATATACAAGTTTTTTGGCATCCTTGCCGCAGCAAGCGCATTTACCGCTTATATTATCCTGCATTCCGAAAGGCATGCAACGCGAGGTAACACCCGCATATTCCTTAAGCTTATCCTCGCACTCTCTATCCTCACACCAAAGAGCCTTTATAAAGCCGGGCTTAGTATCAGCAATTTCTTTAACCTGATCGAGATTTTCTGCCTCGTAGGTCATATTCTCGCGGCGCTCAACGGCTCTATCAAACAATGTCTTAGAAATATTTTCAAGTAACGCCTCGATTTCAGCCTCAAGGTTATCGAGCGAAACGAAGGTTTTTTCCATAGTATCGCGACGAACCAAAACGCACTGATTGTTTTCAATGTCCTTAGGACCGATTTCAAGACGAACGGGAACGCCCTTCATCTCATACTCTGCAAACTTCCAACCGGGTGACTGCTCGCTCGCATCAATTCCTGTTCTGAATTTTCCTTTGAGTCTTGCAAACAATTCGTCTGCTTTGTCGAGAACGCCCTCTTTATGCTGGGCAATAGGAATAATCATAACCTGCTTGGGAGCAACCGCAGGAGGAAGAACAAGACCGTTATCATCGCCGTGGGTCATAATAACCGCGCCGATGAGTCTCGTTGTAACGCCCCAGGAGGTCTGATGCGGATAAGTTAACTTATTTTCTTTATCGGTATATTGAATACCAAAGGCCTTTGCGAAGCCATCACCAAAATAGTGAGAGGTTCCACTCTGCAAAGCCTTACCGTCATGCATTAAGGCTTCAATAGTATAGGTCTCCTCTGCGCCTGCAAAACGCTCTTTTTCGGTCTTAACGCCTTTAATAACGGGCATGCAAAGATACTTCTCGCAGAACTCTGCATAAACGTTGAGCATACGGACAGTTTCTTCCTGCGCTTCCTTTGCAGTGGCATGAATGGTATGACCCTCCTGCCATAGAAACTCGCGCGAACGCAAGAAAGGACGAGTTGTCTTCTCCCAACGGACTACCGAAACCCACTGATTATAAAGCTTGGGCAAATCACGCCAGGACTGAATAATGTTCTTATAATGATCGCAGAAAAGGGTTTCAGAGGTGGGGCGAACGCAAAGTCGCTCTTCTAATTCCTCACTACCGCCATGGGTAACCCATGCAACCTCGGGAGCAAAGCCTTCAACATGGTCCTTTTCTTTTTGCAACAGGCTTTCCGGAATAAACATCGGCATACAAACATTCTCATGGCCTGTTTCCTTAAACATTCCATCAAGAATTTTTTGAATGTTCTCCCAAATAGCATAACCATAAGGACGGATTACCATACATCCCTTGACGCTTGTATAATCAATAAGCTCCGATTTCAAAACAACATCGGTATACCATTGCGCAAAATCAACATCCATTGATGTTATTTCTTTTACAAGTTTATCTTTTCCCACTCGTATCACCGTTTCCTAGATAATATAATAACGCGTATATCATTATAATAAAGAATTCATTTTTTTTCAACCCATATTTTTAACAAATAAGTCTATAATGACTATGTTTATGTCGAAATAAGGCAAAGTCTTATTTCGACTGCGAATTCAAAGAATTCGCAAACAATTACCAACGGTAATTGAACATATTCATTGAAATGACATCGAAGTTACAAACGACGTTTTAAGACGTTG
>CASFLA010000047.1 GCA_949295415.1 uncultured Oscillospiraceae bacterium | reverse complement strand
AGATAGGTTGATTTTAAAATATGTAACTTCGTTACGCGCATTTTGAAAGTGCGTAACCAACTATGGCACTTTCAAACTGAAAGTGTCAATTTTTATATAAAAAAGCAAAGGGAGACAACTTCTTTACGAAGTGTCTCCCTTTAGTCCACGCGTTTTTTTATTTCATTTGAGCATTGAATTCATCAATCGAAATTCCAAGATACGGAAGATCTTTTTTTTCAATATTCGCGGTGTCAGAATAGAAGAGCGCCGCAAAGGTCTTATCCTTTTCATGCTCAATAGTAATTTCCTTAACGCAGTATTCTCTCTTGGCTGCTATTGTTGCAATTTTGTTGATAGCTTCTTCAGAAAGAACGTTAGCAAGGCCCTTTGCTTTAAGCTGCTCAGGGATATTTCTGTTATTATAGTATTCAACTCTTGCTGCAGCATTTTTCATAAGCAAGCCGTAATCATAATAGCTTACGATGATGCCATAATAATCGCCGGTAGGAATGTTCTCAAGAGTGTATTCGCTGTTACCCTCAGCAGTCTGAGCAATATGATAGCCGTCATAATTTTCAGAGAACTGACCCGATTTTAAATTGATAAGATTTGAATAATCTGTTTCGGGGGTTGCTTTCTTAGAAATAAGAATGATAAGAGCACCGCCGTCAAGGGTAAACTCAGGAGTTCCGGGGCGTTTGCAAACGATTTTGTTATCGTTTGTAGTATTTTTGCAGGAAATGCTGCCGAAACCATGAACATCAACCTCACAGGTTGCCTTAACCTTGCCGTCATTAGAAGCGGCGGTAAGAGTGACCTTACCTATTCCCTCGCCCGAAACAACGCCTTTACCTGATACAACTGCACAATCATCGTTGCTTACAGAGAAAACAACGTCTGCACCTTTAGGTTCAACGGTAATTTCAGAAGAAAGGTCAATTTCCTTGCCAATGCCAACCGAATAAGCGGTTTTAGCGAACTTAATAGAGGTTGCAGCAACGCCTGTGCTTCCACCGTTTCCGGCGCCTACCTCGGTATCCTTATCAGAACCACCGCCGCAAGCTACGAAACTGAAAAGCATCAAAAAGCACATTGCGAGACAAAGTAATTTTTTCATATAAATAACTCCTTCAATCTAAAAGCTAAAATCATTTTATCACATCAAAAATTCAATGTCAATAAGACAAAAGAAAAACCCGAAACCAAAAACGGTTTCGGGTTTTTTGAATACTCTTTGAAATAACAGATTATCTCTTGGAGAACTGAGGTGCACGACGGGCGCCTTTAAGACCGTATTTCTTACGCTCTTTCATTCTCGGGTCACGAGTTAAGAAGCCAGCCTTCTTGAACTCGGGACGGAGCTCTTCTTTATACTGAAGAAGTGCACGGGAAAGGCCATGACGGATAGCGCCTGCCTGACCTGTAACACCGCCGCCTGCAACGCGGCAAACGATATCAAACTTATCGAGTGTATCGGTAAGTGCTAAAGGCTGACGAACGATGAGCTTCAAGGTCTCAAGGCCGAAATACTCCTCGATATCGCGGTCGTTAATAGTGATTTTACCGGTTCCGTTATAAACGCGAACACGGGCAACAGAACTTTTTCTTCTACCTGTTCCGTAGAAATAAGGTTTTCCTTCAAACATCAGTATACCCTCCCTTAATTACAGCGACATCGCTTCGGGCTTCTGAGCCTGATGAACATGCTCAGCACCCTTGTAGATGTGAAGTCTTGTGAGAGCTTTTCTGCCGATAGTGGTATCGGGAACCATGCCCTCAACGGCGAGCTGCATAGCAAGCTCCGGCTTCTCAGCCATAAGAGTTGCATACTTTACCTTTTTGAGACCGCCGATATAACCGGTATGATGAATTGCAAATTTGTTCTCAAGCTTCTTACCGGTTAAGACAGCTTTTTCACAGTTGATGATAATCACGTGGTCGCCACAGTCAACATGAGGAGTGAAAGTGGGCTTACCTTTTCCGCGAAGAACATCAGCAGCAACAGCAGCAACGCGACCGAGAGAAATACCGGTTGCATCGATAACATACCACTTGCGCTCAACTTCGCCGGTTTTTGCCATATAAGTGGACATAACTTCTACCTCCGAATAAAATTTTTCTAAAGCCTAGATATAATAACATAAGGCAACCCCCTTGTCAACACCAAAAAGTTAAAATTTTAATTTATAATCGTCAATCTCTCGTTTTCTCTTGTTTTCTCGTTTTTTTCTATTGTTTTCTAATTTATGATTTTTAAAAAAATAAATATTTTGTGGTTTAAAGCAACTATTTTCGGTTGTTCTAAACTTTTATAATAAATATATCTTGTCGAATTTGAGAGACGATGATATAATGTGTATAACTATCGTTTATGGAGAAAAGCTATGGGATATTATTTAAACCCATCGGAGCTTACCGCAATGTTTGCAGTTCCTGCTTCGGTTGTTGACAAACATATAAAGCTTGCAAGCTCGGAGCAACTTAAAGTGTTGCTGTGGGCTCTTCGTAATGCAAACAATTTTGATTCAACTGTAGCTGCTGAGGCTTTGCGCATAACTACCGATACCGCAACCGAAGCATTTGATTACTGGGTTGGTGCAGGCGTTTTAGGCGTAACCGAGTCACCCGCCTCTGCCGTTAATACCGCCGCACCCAAAGCTCCTAAAAAGGTTATTGCCTCAACCGCTTTAAAGCCCAACCGCGAGGAAGCGGCAAAGCGCGGTCTTGAATGCCCTGAAATCGCATTTATTCTCCGTTCAGCCGAGCAGAAATTTGGCAGAATGCTCCGCCAGACCGAGATTTCAACTATTGTCTGGCTTTTTGATGACCAGGGGCTTTCGGCATCGCTTATTCTTATGATAATTGAGTTTGCTGTTTCCGAGGGCAGAGCAAATATCGGCTTTATAGAAAGAACCGCGATCGAATGGGTTAATGACGGCGTTTTAGATGTTGAATCGGCCGAGCGCAGATTGATTGATATGCGCCGCAGAAAATCGGCCTGGCATATTGTTGAAACAACTATGGGCATTGAGCATCGCTCACCCACCAGAGCTGAGCTTGAAGCAGCGGATAAATGGATAACCGAATGGAATTATGGCAGAGATATTATCCGCGCCGCCTATGAACTTTGCGTTGATTCAACCTCAAAATTTTCTTTCCCTTACATAAAAAAGATTATGGAAGGTTGGCATAAGCAAGGCGTTAAGAGCTTGGAAGATATTGAAAACCTTAAACCGGCAAAAAATGCGGCAAAGCCAAGCAACACCGGCAATAAATACGATGATTTTATGAACGGCCTTATTTTTAAAAACGAGGAGAATTGATGATATGGCATTTTCCAACGAAATGCTTAAAAAAGCGCTCGGTATAGTTTCAGAGCGCAAAAAAGCAAACGAAAGAAAATATGAGCAGCAAAAGTCTGCTTTATATAATGAAAACCCGGAATTATGCGATATTGAAAACAAATTGCAGCAAAAAAGCGCTAAGTTGGCGCTTGCATTACTCATCGGCAATTTGGCCTCGGAAGAATTAAAAAGTGAAATAGAAGCTTTAAACAAGAGCCGAGAAGCTTTCTTTAAAGCGGCAAAGTTTAAGGATGAGCCTATTTATACCTGCAAAAAATGCTCCGATACCGGCTATCAGAATGGTGCTCTCTGCTCCTGCGTTAAGGAGATTGCAACCAACCTTTGCTACTCGCAGTTTTCAAATGAAATGCCTATAAAGGAATCAACCTTCCAAAACTTTGATATTACGCTTTATCCCGAAGAAAAAAATGACAGAGGCGTTTGCCCTAAAAAGCAGATGACTGCCGTTTTAAAAACAGTCAAAGCCTTTGTTAATAATTTTCCCTCGGGCGAAAATCTTTTATTAACCGGCGATTGCGGCCTTGGGAAAACGCATCTTTCTTTAGCAATTGCAAACGAGATTATTGCGAAGGATTATAATGTTATCTACGGCTCAGCTCAGAACCTTATAAACGAGGTCAGCCGCGAAACCTTTGACCGTTCAGGTTCAACCGAGAAGATTGATAGCCTAACCTCCTGCGACCTGCTTATTTTAGATGATTTGGGCACAGAGTTTGCAACCCAGCTTAGCGCTTCGGTGGTTTATAACATTATAAACACAAGATTGCTTCGCAGCCTCTCCACCGTTATAAGCACCAATCTGACCTTGCCCGAAATCAGTCAGACATATACCGACCGCATTGCATCAAGAATAGTTGGCAGTTATAAAATCTGCGCCTTCTTCGGTGATGATATAAGGCAGAAAAAATCAGTTAACAGATAAAAACAACCCGTAAGCTTGATATGCACCCCAAAAGTTAGACACTTTTGGAGGTGCATATTTTTATGTCAAAAAGAGGTACAATACAGCAAAAATATAGTGCAGAATTCAAAATAGGTGTTATAATGGATATGCGAGAACACCGCATGGGATATAGGG
>CASFLA010000046.1 GCA_949295415.1 uncultured Oscillospiraceae bacterium | reverse complement strand
GTCCCCGGAAGACTACCGGGTTGATAGGCTGCATGTGTAAGCACGGTGACGTGTTCAGCTAGGCAGTACTAATAGACCGAGGGCTTGACCTTTAACCTCTGTTAGTTCCTTTTCTTGTTCAGTTTTGAAGGTGTGTTTGGAATATAAAAAATTAAACTCCGACTTTAGTCGGAGTTTTTTATTGCAACAAAAAAGCGGTATCTTTTGATACCGCCTTTTCTATTTACTTTAAAAGAAGTTTCATGATATCAGGACCGTGGTCATAATAAACGCCTGAAGCTTTTGCTGTTTCCTCGGTAAAGGTTTCTGCGCCCTTTTCGTTAACCTTATTATCGTAAATGAGGAAAGGAACGGGGTCTCTCGCGTGGGTCATTGTAATAAGCGGAGTGGGGTGGTCGGGCATAATAAGTATTCTATACTCGCCATATTTTTCAAGTTCATCAACAAGCTTAGCAAGAACAAGTTTATCAATAAGCTCAATAGCCTTAACTTTATTTTGTGCTTCGCCGCGATGACCGCATTCATCGGGGGCTTCAATATGAACATAAACAAGGTCGCAAGTTTTGAAAAGCTCGATAGCAGCATTTGCTTTGCCCTCAAAATCAGTATCAATATAGCCTGTTGCGCCTTCTA
Source organism: uncultured Oscillospiraceae bacterium (assembly GCA_949295415.1). Taxonomy (GTDB): domain Bacteria; phylum Bacillota; class Clostridia; order Oscillospirales; family Acutalibacteraceae; genus UMGS172. The sequence continues at coordinate 3,393 of CASFLA010000046.1, read as the reverse complement.
CCTCGGCAACTTCGCATTTTGCAAGCTTACCAATACCTTTTATAAGGTCAACTGCCGAAACAATACCGGCTTTTTTGCCAAATTTATCATAGAATGATACCATTTCGGGTTTGGTTCCTTCGCCCCAAAGCCAGATTGCATTAGCGGGACGTTTGCCCTCGGAAATTCTTTTAAGATTAACGGGGTGATTTTTAAGAATCTCGCAACTTTTCTCCATCATTTTAATAAGAGGTTTTGCATTTTCATGGTCGCTTAAATATGAGCCGATAACTCTGCCGCTTATATCGTGGGGAGGGGTCATAGTTCCGAGGCTGGTAGTTCCGTTCTTAACAACTAAGCAGTGGCGATAGCTAACACCTGCATAGAATGAATAAATATCGTTACCAAAGGCTTCTTGAACTGATTTTATGATTTCTGCAGCCTCTTTCGAGGAAATATCACCCGCACTATAGTCAACCATTGTTTTATCTTCATAGTTTTCATCATCAGAAAGGGTTACAAGATTGCAACGCAGGGTAACATCAGTATCAGTAAGGTCAATACCTATGCTTGCGGCTTCTAAAGGAGAACGGCCGGTATAGCATTCGGCGGGATCGTAACCCATAACCGAAAGGTTTGCAACATCGCTGCCGGGTTTTAGATTATCGGCAACGGTTTTTGCAGTTCCAATAAGCGCAGTTTTGGCCAATTTATCCATATTAGGCTTATCGGCCAACTCCATGGGGGTTTTATTGCCGAGCTTTTCAAAGGGGTAATCTGCCATACCGTCGCACAGTAAAACTAAATATTTCATCATTTATCACCATCTAATAAAATGTTGTTTATATAATAGGCTACACCGTCTTCATAAACAGAGGGCGCAACATAATCAGCAATTTGCTTAAGCTCATCAACCGCGTTTGCAACAACAATTCCGGTTCCAACATAGGAAATCATTTCGTAATCATTCATGCTATCGCCAAAACCGTAGGAATCAGCCTTAGTAGCGCCGAAATGCTTTAAAACAAGCTCAATGCCTGTTGCTTTACTAAAACCTTTTGTAACAAACTCGGCATTGTTTTTATGGTCAATAAAATCGAGACCGTATTTATCTGCCAATTCCTTAAATTCGGGCGCAGTCGGACCAACGATGCTTATTTTATTTACAATCGGGTTTTTACCGTATTTTTCCAAGTATTCTTCAAACGTTTCAACAAACGGACTGCGGGGCCAATGCAGGTCTTTAAAAACAGTAACTGCAACCTCTTTACCTTCAATAACTAATGAAGCGTTTTGCCTTTTGGCGAACTTTGCAAACTCGGGGAGGATTTCAGGGTCAATCCTTTGGTCAACAAGGGTTTGTTCTCCTACCGAAATATCAGTTCCGCAGGATAAAATTAATCCGTCAAATTCTACAGGTGGCAAAGGCAACATATAGCGGCAACGCCCTGTGCACATAAAGAGTTTATGACCTGACTTTTTGGCATTTAAGAGTGCTTCTAAAATGGGCTCTGACATTGGGAGATAGTCTTTTTTTATAAGCGTTCCGTCATAATCAAAAAAACAGATATGCCAACTATATCACCCCTAACATAATCCAGGAGATGAGCGCCATTGTGCCAAGTGAAAGGACAGAACTGATAGAAACTATGGCGCCGGAATAGGTGGGGTCACCATTGAATTTTTCTGCAAATATACTTGCCATAGCTGCAACGGGTGTTGCGGCACTGATTACAATTACCGTGGTTATCATAGCCAGTTGATTGTCAGGGAAGAGACCGAACAAGGAGATAACCTTCATAACCGCTAACAGCAAAAGCGGCAGAGCAATCAGTCTTATCAAAAAGAGAAGCAAAATGTTTTTATCTTTAAAGTATTTATAGAAATTGCAGCCAACAAGCCTTATTCCAATCATCATCATTGAAAGCGGCAGAACGGCGCATTTTAAAAGATAAAGAACGTTATCATAGAATATGGGAGAAAGATAGTTTGTGAATACAGGAGCGATTGCTTCGGGGAGGCGAACCGTTCCAATTACAACTGCAAGGATAATGCCGATGTATGTCGGAACGGTTGCAGGGTTCCAAAACATCTTTTTAAATGACATATACTGCTTATCTTTGGTATAAATATAGCAACCGACCGACCAGTTGAAAATATTAAACGCTAAAACATAAAAGGTGGAATAAACTGCGCCGACAGAGCCGACAAGTGAGCTTATGAGAGGTGTCCCTAAAAAACCTGCGTTAGTGAAAACCATACTGTAGCGCAATGTTTTCTGCAGTTTTTCCGGGGAATTTTTGAAAAGCGAGAGTGCAATTCCATAATACACAAGATGCGATAGCAAAGCGATTGCTAAAACAACTAAACAGCCAATAAGCATTTCTTTAGTAAACTTAGCATCAAGGAAGCTATAGATAATCATTGCAGGCTGGGTTACATATATAGTTATATCTGCAATTGTGGTTGCCGCTTTATCATCAACGATACTATATTTTCTTATAATAATACCCACAATTATCATAAATAAAAGCAGGGCTATTTTTTGAATAAGGATTTCAATTCCAAACAAAATAAGAGTCTCCGTTCAAACCTATATTTACTTTAATAATACAATTGTATGAGCTTATTTTCAATAGATTTTTATTAAAATAACAGCAATCCGCTAAAATTTGGCAGATTGCTGTTATTTTAATTATAAACGGTAGAAATTATGTAGTTTTCTACCTTTATTACATTAAGCTTTTTTGTTGCGGCAAGGCCATTTTCGATATCTATGGCAATATTTTTAAGACCTATTGATAAACCTTCTCCCAAAATTTTTGAATAAGCCTCTTTAGCGGTCCAGATTTCAAAAAACTTACTCTTTGAAGCACCGATATATTCTTTTTCGGCGCTTGAACATACTCGGTTTATAAGCTTGGGGTTAAATTCAGTTATTTCTTCAACATCAATACCAATGTTTGTTTCATTCAAAGCGCAAACTATTAAGTTGCCGGAATGGGAAACCGAAAAATAGACGGGGTTGTTTTCAAAATAAGGCTTTCCTTTTTGTGTAAAAAGAATGGGAGGGCATTTAACAGTTGAAAAAGCTTCACAATATAAATTTTCAACAAGCATATAACCGATAGCAGACCTTAATCGGTCGGACTTTTGCTTATATCTGTTTATTCTGTCCTGTAAATTTTTCGGTGCGGCAGAAATGAATTTTTTTACTTCAGATTCATCAATATCATTTAAAAACATATATTTAAGCTTCATTTCACCGCCTCCTTTTATAATGACTATGTTTATGTCGAAATAAGGCAAAGTCTTATTTCGACTGCGAATTCAAAGAATTCGCAAACAATTACCAACGGTAATTGAACATATTCATTGAAATGACATCGAAGTTACAAAACTACGTTTTAAGAC
>CASFLA010000045.1 GCA_949295415.1 uncultured Oscillospiraceae bacterium | reverse complement strand
TTTTGTTTTGCACCAATGATTTTCAATAGAACTTCATCCACCGCATCGGTGTACTTGCCGTCAGCAATAATCTTGTTCCGCATTTCGTTCAGGCAGTTCACAATCACCCGCCGTTCAAAATCATCAAGCACTATGTAATATTTCTTATCTCGCATATCGAATCCTCCTTTGCCTGTATTGTAACAAAGGAAAGCGCAATTAATGAATGTGCGGACATAACAAAACCCGCCACCTTAGACTTTCATCTAAGATGGCGGTTTCTGTTTCGTATCAGAGCATCACCTTGACGGCAAAGCCGCCGCTAAAGAAGTAGGTGTTCGTCCAATACACGTTTGGTGGAGATGGCGGGAGTCGAACCCGCGTCCAAAAGCTCATTCCTGCAACTTTCTACATGCTTAGTTTATCGTTTGACATTCCCTTACAGCAACGCCGATAAACAGGCTTTGCTATTTAGTATCTCCTCGGCGTGACAGATGCGGAGAAATTCTCTGTTCACGTTCACCGCTAATTGACGCCCTTCCAAAGTCGCGGTATTCTCTGGTCGGACGGCAGCTTAATTAAGCTGCAAAAGCAACTGTATTATTGTCAGTTATTTTAAAAAGTTTGGTTTTCAAAGCGTTCCCATAACGCTGCATGCTTATCGCAGTTCAAAACCCCTGTCGAATCCTTTACATCCCCATATTAACCGCTCAAATTGAGCGGGAATAGGTTAAATATCAAACAGACTCTTGAGCCACTTTCTTGAATACTCGGGCCAAACACTTATATATTCACAGGTTGGGTCTTTAGCATCGGCAACAACACCATATTTTCCTGTTGTCATACCATGTCTGCCACCGGGGAATATATGTAATTCAAAGGGAATTTTAGCCTCATTGAGTCCTGCGGCATATTTTAGGGTGTTAATCGGGTCAACCGCAGTATCGCCCGAGGTGGTCCAAATAAATGTCGGCGGAGTAATCTCACTATTTATATGCTTATCAACTGAGAATTTATCCAGCTCCTCTTTTGTAAGCTCATACTTGCCTGTGAGTGCCTCAAATGAGCCCTTATGAGTTGGCATATCGGCAGAAATAACGGGGTAGCAGAGAACTGCCGCCTGGACCGCTTTGGGTTCAGGAATAATTTCAGTTATTTCAGGGAAATTCCTCATTGTGCAATAGCTTGCTGCCAAATGACCGCCTGCAGAAAAGCCTAAAATTGCGTTTTTCTCAGGGTCGCCGTTAAACTCTTCGGCGTTATTTGTAATATAGTCTAAAGCACAGGCAATCTCTAAAATTTGTTGAGGGAAAGTATAAGGCTTAACCGAATAACGCAGAACAAAGGCATTAAAGCCTAAGGTTAAATACTCAAAGGCAACATTTTCGGCTTCGCCCTCCCAGGTAAACTCATATCCGCCACCGGGGCAAACGAGCATAGAGGGGCGTTTTTTTAGCTTTCCAACAACATTAGGAACTAAAATTTCTAAGGTTGGGTCTGCTCCATTGTTATCAAGAACAGGGTAGATATCCTTTAAATGAATAACATCATATTTCATTTTATCTGTTCCTTTCTTTAAGTTCTCTTTCAATGGTTCTTTCTGCACTGCGCTTTGCCATATCATCGCGCTTATCGTAAAGCTTTTTACCGCGGCAAACGCCAAGCTGAACCTTAACGAGCGAACCTTTAAAATAGAGCGATAAAGGAATAAGAGTCAAGCCCTGCTGCTTTATAACGCCGATAAGACGGTTGATTTCTGATTTATGAAGCAGAAGCTTTCTTTCTCTTGTTGGTTGGCGGTTAAAGATATTGCCTTTTTCATAAGGGCTGATATGCATACCTTTAACAAAAACCTCGCCCTTTTCAATATCACACCAGGCATCTTTTAAATTGACGCCGCCGAGCCGTATTGACTTAACCTCGGTGCCGCAAAGTTCTATGCCGCATTCCATACTCTCAATAACGAAATAGTCATGGAAGGCTTTTCGGTTTTGCGCGATGGTTTTAGTGCTTTCGCTCATCAATGACCATCTCCTTTCTTGAGTAATTGAAATTATATCACTAAAGAAAATATCGGTCAAGTAAATTTATATTAACTTTCGTCATTCGCTTTGATTGAGTTTAATTTTTGCCTTAAAAGGTCGGTGAAAATAAGCATCGGTGCCGATATAAAGCACCAGATTACAAAATATAATAAACTGATTTGTCCTAAAAAATTAAAGGGCAGAGGAGTATAATCCCAAACGCCGAGCCCAAGAACCATGTTAAAAATATAGCCGAATAATAGCTCAATCGCTGTTATAAATGCGCCGCCTGCAAGACATCGGTATATGAACCGCAAGGGCTTCAAATACTTTTGAATGAGTGCTAAAAAGCAAAGAGATATTCCGCCTGCCAGTGACATACTCGGATGCGTATATCCGCGCCAAATAACCTCTAAAAGTCCGTATCCTAATGCACCGATTAAAAAGAGTATGCCGTAAAATTTAAGATTAAATTTTAAATTTTCCATAATTTTTCTCCTTTTACTTATAAAAAATTAGAAAAATATTTTCTAATATGTATATATAATCTCTTGAAAAGGACTGCTAAAAATGCTAAAATATATTGAATAATTATATCTAAAGGGCGGTGATATTTTGGGCTATAAAAAGTGGGTTTTCCCTAATGTTGATAAACAGTTGGTTTCAGAACTTGCAGATGATTGCGGTTTGGACCCGCTTGTAGTCTTTATTGCATGCTCAAGAGGAATGTTTGATGCTTATGAAATTGAGCAATTTATTTCTAAAGAGCCCGAATATTCTGATCCTTATGATTATTCAGGAATCAGCGAAGCTGTTGAGAGAATAAACATTGCAATTGAAAGCGATGAAAAGGTTCTTATTTTTGGTGATTATGATTGTGATGGAGTTACCGCCACCGCAATTCTTGTCAAATATCTTAAATCGCGCGGACTTGATGTTTCTTATAGAATTCCTCATCGCTTAGATGATGGCTACGGAATTTCCTGTGAGGCTATTAAAGAAGCGGCAGATGAGGGCGTTACCCTTATTATTACCGTTGATAACGGAATAAATGCAATAAAAGAGGCAGAATTTGCCTTGGAACAGGGCATTGATTTAATTGTTACCGACCACCATATTCCGTTGGGTGAGTTGCCTAATGCAGTTGCGGTTATTGACCCTCATCTCGATGAAGGAGATGACTATCTGTTCTGCGATTTTTGCGGTGCAGGTGTTGCATTTAAGCTTATAAACGCTCTTGATAACAGAAATCCTGAGGAAATAATTTACGAGTATGCCGATTTAGTGGCACTTGGCACAATTGCTGATGTAGTTCCCTTAATCAGAGCAAACAGAGAGATCGTTTCCTTAGGTATTGAACTTATTAACCGCCGCAGAAACTACGGAATTAAAGCTTTGATGCAGGTGTGTGGCTCTAAGTTTGCAACATCTAATAGCGTTGGATTCACATTGTCGCCGCGAATCAATGCAGCCGGCAGAATGTCAACTGCGGATATTGCGGTTAAGCTTTTGTTATCCGAATCGATGGAGGATGCAGAGTATTATGCCTCC
>CASFLA010000044.1 GCA_949295415.1 uncultured Oscillospiraceae bacterium | reverse complement strand
TCCTTTTTTCGTTGGTTTGTAGCATACGCAAAAACCTTTCGATTGATTTTTAACTTTGTTTGTGATATCCTAACAGTAAGAATTAGTTTAATTTTGGAGTGTAGATTATGGGATTGAAACCTTCGGGCGAGATGTATCTCGAAACAATTTATATCCTCAGTCAGAAGAAATCTTCTGTTCGTTCTATTGATATAGCAGAACATATGAATTATTCCAAACCAAGTGTCAGTCGTGCGGTTGGACAATTGAAATCTGCAGATTAAACATATTTTTGAGTGTTATGCTTCCGAACCTGTTTTTCTACATCTATTACAGCATTTGCAAAAAAATGATAATAATATATTAACCTTGCTATCATCTCAAAACAATGAATTGTTTTTAAGATATTTTCGTTGTAACCTTGAAATTCTTGTGGAAGAACATCTTGATTTATTTGAGACACAAAGGGATGAGAAAATCCCGTTACCTTTTTGGAAAAATCATATCGTTTCAACCTTTGTGGAAGCAATACGTTGGTGGATAAATAATAATATGGAGGAAAGTCCTGAAATTTTAACTGATTATTTTTTTAAAGTAGTGTAAACAACAAAGTCGGCAGAGAGAAATTAATCTCCCTGCCGCCGCTGTAGTTTAAGCGTAAATTATATCGTGGTTTACGATTTCTGTGGCTCTGCTGCGGATGTTGTTCATCCGAGCAACCCTATCCTTAATAAAAACCGTAAAGTCTTTAACCCCTAACGCCGTTATTTTAAAATAAGAAAAGACAGTATAGCATTTGCCATACTGTCACTTTCTTAGCACTCTTCAACCGGCTTGTTTCATAGGATATTCAAAACATCCTTATGAGAAGTAGCCATTTGGGTGTGCTTTGTGTTTTGTGTTTGTGTCCGTAAGGACACAACATCGTTTGGTCGCTTGCGGTCAACATCATTTCGAGCGAAGTGAGAACATCATTTTCAATAAGCGGACACAAAACGATGTTGCCTTCGGCAAACAGTGTTGTGCTTCGCACAAACGATGTGATGCTTCGCATCAATGATGTTGCACTTCGTGCAAATTCATGGTATGATTTATACCATAAGAGAGGTGATAGCAATGAAAGAAGATAAACTTTCTGATTTATCTATGCAATTATCGGTTGACATCTTGAAACTGACAAAAGAGTTAAGAGCAAAACATGAAACGGTTATTTCAAATCAAATTGGGAGAAGTGCAACAAGTGTTTGTGCCAATATCGCAGAAAGCAAATACGGACATAGCCGTGCGGATTTCATTGCTAAGCTTGAAATCGCCTTGAAAGAAGCAAGTGAAACAGAAAAATGGTTAGAAATGTTGTTGAAATCTGATTATATTGATGAAGCAACATATAAATCTATTGATAAAACTTGTTCAACGATTAGAATTTTATTAATTGCTTCAATTAAAACTGCAAAAAGTAAATTGAAATAGTTGCTTTTCCTATGTTTTTGTGATATAAGGTCGTAAAAAAGGAGGTTGCTTAAATGGACATATTTTTAGGGATTTTAGGCTTTTTTATCGCTTTATTCGGTGTTTCTCAAGGAATTGTTTTGCTAGTCAATTATTTTTCATTCACTAAACCATTATTTTATCAGGTGTTGGGTTCGCTATTGGCTTAACATATTCGTTAATTATTAATAAAACAGCGGTCGGGTATACTTATTTTAATGTAGATCCTTTTGTTTCTAAACATCAAATTTGTATGGATATGGATAAGTATAACGAAAACAAATTCTTTTTTTAAGAACATTCTCGGTTTTCAGGCACATTTTATTTGTGTCATTAAGTTCAAAACTCCCATAGAACCTCGTTTGTTAGAGCGGGGTTTTCTTAATAATAACAATACTTTACTTTTTTATATTATGATGTTAAAATAAGGAAAATCAAAGAAAGCTGCAGATTTATGAATTATTTGTTTGTTATTGATTATCAGAATGATTTTGTTGATGGCGCTTTAGGCTTTTCCGGTGCCGAAAAATTAGATAATAAAATTGCCGCCAAGATTTTAAAATATGGTAAAGGCAAAGTTTTTTATACAATGGATACCCATAATGAAAACTACCTCGAAACAAGAGAGGGAAGAGCGTTGCCGGTCAGCCACTGTATAGAAAACAGTGACGGTTGGCGGGTTTATGGCGAAACTTCTTTGGCATTAGCCCAAGTAGAGGCCGTTATGATTAAAAAAGCTTGTTTTGGTTTAAATCCGATTATTGAAGGCAAAGATTTACCCGAAAATGCAGAAAAAATAGAGCTAGTTGGTCTTGTTTCTAATATTTGTGTAGTTAGTAATGCGGTTGTTTTGCAGTCAATTTATCCTAACGCTGAGATAATTGTTGATGCATCACTTACTGATAGCTTTAATAAAGAATTAAACAATAAGGTTCTCGATGTTTTAGAGGGTCTTCAGGTTAAAGTAATAAATCGAAAGGTGTAATATTATGTTTAATTTTTTAAGATTCAGCGCAGCGATTCCATCGGTTAGCGTTGCTGATGTAAACGAAAATTTAATATCTATTGAAGCCAAGATTAAAGAGGCAACCGATAACGGTTCTAAGCTTGTTGCTTTGCCTGAGCTTGCTTTAACCGGATATACCTGCCAAGATTTGTTTTTCCAAAGCACGCTTTTGGATAAATCAATTGAGGGACTTTGCAAAATTATTGAATTAAGCTCTAAGTATAAAGCAGTAATAGTTGTTGGTCTCCCTCTTAGAATTGATGGCGAGCTTTATAATTGTGCTGCTGTTGCAGCTTTCGGCATATTATGCGGAATTTCTCCCAAAACCTTTTTGCCGAACAACAGTTCTTTAATGGAAAAAAGATGGTTTTCTTCTTCGGAAGATTTAAAGGTTTTTGAGATTTCTATAAAGGATTTGGGAATCAAAAATTTAGGAGATTATATTGTTCCTATTGGCAGAGATTTAGTGTTTAATGTTGCCAACTATTTTAAATTTGCTGTTGAAATAGGGGATGACTCGTTCTCGGTTTTGCCACCTTCAACCTTCCTTGCATTAGATGGCGCAGAGGTTATAGTTAACCTCTCGGCAGAGGGCGAAACAGTCACTGGGCGCGAATATCGCAGGAGCCTCTTTAAAACCCTCTCTAAACGCAATTTTAGCGCATTTTTAATGAGTTCTGCAGGTTCCAATGAGTCAACCTCAGATGTTGTCTTTGCAGGCCATTCAATTATTGCAAAATCAGGTAAAATTCTTACAGAAAATAACGCGTTTATTGATAATGATTATGTTTTAAGCGCTGACATTGACCTTGATACTATCCGTCAGGACCGCTTAAATAATAAAACTTTCAAAGACGCAAGACAAATCTACTCAGATTATGAACCGGCAAGAATTGTTAATATTGATTTTGACGGCGATTTGAGCTCTGACGGCGAGCTGTTAAATGTTTCTAAAACACCGTTTATCCCTATGGATGAGGCTACCAGAAACAACCGAGTGCTCAATATCTTTAATATGCAGGTTGCAGGCCTAAGAAGAAGAGTTCAGGTTACGGGAAATAAGCTTGTTGTTGGTGTTTCGGGCGGTTTGGATTCAACATTAGCCTTGCTTGTTGCGGCTAAAACAATGCAATCCCTTGGCCGACCCCTTACCGATGTTTACGGTATAACAATGCCTTGCTTTGGAACATCAGACAGAACCTATAATAATTCAAAAAGACTTATAAATTCATTAGGGCTAACCTTTAAATGTATTGATATTAAAGATTCTTGTATTAAGCATTTTGAGGATATTGGTCATGACATAAATGTTTTCGATGTAACCTATGAGAATAGCCAGGCAAGAGAAAGAACTCAGGTTTTGATGGATTTTGCAGGTGAAATCGGCGGTTTTGTTGTTGGAACGGGAGATTTAAGCGAATTAGCGCTCGGTTGGTGCACCTATAATGGCGACCATATGAGTATGTATGGTGTTAATTCCGATATTCCTAAAACGCTTTTAAAGCACGTTATTGAGGGTATTGTTAAAAACAATATTTTCCCCGAAAGTAATGAGGTTTTACTTGATATAATTGATACTCCCATCAGCCCTGAATTGCTTCCGCCCGATAAAGCAGGGGAAATAGCTCAGGTAACGGAAGATATTGTTGGACCTTATATCCTGAATGATTTCTTCCTTTATCATATTCTGCGCTATGGCTTTGAGCCAAAGAAGATATTATTCTTAGCTGAAAAAGCTTTTGAAGGCGAGTTTTCCAAGGAAATTATAAAAAATTGGCTTAAAGTATTTTACAGAAGATTTTTCACTCAGCAGTTTAAAAGAGACTGCTTACCGGATGGAGTGAAAATCGGTTCAATCGGATTGTCGCCAAGGTCTGATTGGCATATGCCGAGCGATGCTTCTGCAAAACTTTGGTTAAACGAGATAGAAGAATTATAATTTAAAACCGCAGTCGATTATTTCGGCCGCGGTTTTGCTGCTTTTATATGAATTTTTAAAGGGAAGAGAAAAATTAAACCAATACTTGCATTCCTGAAAAAAATATGATACAATTATACAAAATGAATGTTTTGTATAATTGAGGGAGGGATTTTGGGCTTAATAAGCGGATTTGGGCTAATATATAGGTTTTTTGGCTTTTAAGCGGTTATGCTTTTGCGCTGCTATTTATAACATTTAGCTATTTTATAGTTCTTTACATATATTTATATATAAT
>CASFLA010000043.1 GCA_949295415.1 uncultured Oscillospiraceae bacterium | reverse complement strand
TATGCGTGAAATGTCGGGCAGACTTGAAGAAATCCCCGGTGAAGAGGCTTTCCCTGCATACTTGGAATCCTATATTGCGGCATTCTACGAAAGAGCAGGTTGTGTTCGTCTCCCCGATGGCAGTACCGGTTCCGTTACCATTGGCGGCACTGTATCCCCTGCAGGCGGCAACTTTGAGGAACCCGTAACACAGGCGACTTTAAAGGTTGTAGGTGCATTCCACGGTCTTTCCCGTGAACGTTCGGATGCAAGAAAATATCCTGCCATTGATCCGCTTATCTCTTGGTCAAAATATAACAGCGTTATTGACGGCGAAAAATTGAAATTTTGTAAAGACATTATTCATCACGGTGACGAGATCGGCTCAATGATGAAGGTTGTCGGTGAAGAAGGTACTACTCTTTCAGATTACATTACCTATTTAAAATCTGAAATGCTCGATGCGGTATATCTGCAACAGAACTCCTTCGATTTGGTTGAGGCAAACTGCGTAAAACAGCGTCAGCGCTATGTTACCGATAAACTCGTATATATTTTAGGCAGTAGTTACTCTCTTCAAAATAAAGACGATGCCAGAGGCTTCTTTAACCGTATGCGCCAGAAATTTATCGACTGGAATTATACCGAGTTTGAGAGCGAAGCATTTAAAAAAGCAGAGTTTGAGATTGATGAATTGTATCGCAAGGCTAATGGCAAATTAGCCGCACCGACTGAAAAACTTTTAAAGGACGGTGAATAAGGGTGAATAAAGTATATAATCGAATAGAATCTATTACCGGTAACGTTATCACTGTCCGAGCAAATGATGTTAAGTATAAGGAATTGGCACAGATCAACACACGTTTCGGTAAGTCCTTAGCTCAGGTTAATAAGATTGAGGGAGATGTTGTTTCTCTGCAGGTTTTTGCCGGAGGGCAGGGCGTTTCTACAGGAGATGAAGTACGTTTCCTCGGTCACGAAATGCGAGTATCTTTCAGTGAAGATTTGTTGGGTCGTATATTTAACGGCTCTGGTGAGCCGAGAGATAAAGGCCCTGCACTTAACGATAATATGAAATCTATCGGCGGTCCCTCTGTTAATCCCACAAAACGTATTCTTGCCAACCGAATGATGAGAACTAACATTCCTATGATTGATATGTTCAACACCTTGGTTGTTTCTCAAAAATTGCCTATTTTCTCTATTTCGGGTGAGCCGTACAATCAACTTCTTGCCCGAATTGCAATGCAGGCAGAAGCCGACGTAATCGTTCTTGGTGGCATGGGTCTTAAATATGATGATTTTTTATATTTTAAGGATGCGCTTTCTAAAGGCGGCGCACTCAGTAAAACCGTTATGTTTATTCATACCGCTTCCGATCCTATTGTTGAGTGTATGATGATTCCCGATATGGTGTTGGCGGTAGCAGAGCAATTTGCACTTCAGAATAAAGACGTATTGGTGCTCCTTACCGATATGACCAACTTTGCTGACGCCATGAAGGAAATTGCCATTACGCAGGAACAGGTTCCTTCCAACCGTGGATATCCCGGTGACCTGTATTCTCAGCTTGCATCCCGTTACGAAAAGGCGGTTGACTTTGCTGATTCAGGGTCAGTTACCGTTTTAGCCGTTACAACTATGCCCGGTGATGACGTTACTCATCCCGTCCCCGATAATACAGGATACATTACCGAAGGTCAGTATTACCTTAAAGGCGGTCGCATAGAGCCGTTCGGTTCTCTTTCCCGACTGAAACAAAACGTAAACGGTAAAACACGAAAAGATCATCGAACACTTATGGATGCGATGATTCGCCTTTATTCTTCTTACAAGGAAACGCTTGAAAAGAAAAACATGGGCTTTTCTATGAGCCGTTGGGATGAAAAATTGCTGAAGTACGGTGAACTTTTTGAAAGCAAGCTAATGTCACTATCCGTTAATCTTCCGCTTGAGGATGCACTTGATTTAGGATGGAAAATTTTAGCGGATTGCTTCGATAAGGACGAAACCGGAATAAAATCAGACCTTACCGATGAATTTTGGCCTGAAGGTTAAGGAGGTCTGTAGTTTTGGCAAAAATCAAACTGACTAAAAATGAGTTGAAGGTACAAAAGGACGCACTTAAAATGTACCGCAGATATTTGCCTACTCTGACACTGAAAAAGCAACAACTTCAATCGGAGATCCGTACAATTGAAGCCAAGGCGAAGGCTGTAAGAAAAGAAAGAGAAGACCTTGAATTCGGCTTTCGTGAATGGATTGCAGTTTTTAGTGAAATGGATGCCTTCCCAAAGGGAATTATAAACGTCAGCAATATCCGTAAAGGAAAAGGAAACATTGCAGGCGTTGATATTCCTACGTTTGAGGGCGCGGATTTCTCACGAGGAGATTATGACTTTTATGAAACACCTCTTTGGGTGGACATAGCCGCAAATCATATGGAAAAGGCAATGTCCCTCGATTTAGAGGCGGAAGTGTTAGATGAACAGGTCAGATTATTAGAGATTGAATTGCTTGCAACCTCTCAAAGAGTCAACCTGTTTGAAAAGGTCAAAATCCCCGAAACCGAGGCAAATATCAAAAAAATATCAATTTATATGGCAGACCAACAGGTTAGTGCCGTGGTGCGTTCAAAAATATCAAAACGCAAGATAGCCCTTCGTAATGCTGTGGCTTCCGAAAAGGAGGTTTATTCATTATGATAGTGCCTATGAAAAAAGTATCTCTTATTATCAGAGAAAATAAAAAGGACGAAACACTGAAAAAGCTTCGCAAATTAGGAATTGTCCACATTGAGATAACCGAAGGATCCGGTGAACGACTCGCCTCACTCCAAGAACAAATTGCTTTGTTCCAAAGTGCGATCTTTACGATTGGCAAGACGAAAAATGTGGAGCCAAAAGATGTGGACGCAGCAGAAGCCTTATCCATTGCAACGAGAATTCAAGCTCTCGATACGGAGAAAAAACAGTGCGGGGCAGAACGAATTGCACTCAGTTCCGAGCTTGACCGCTTAAAAAGCTGGGGCGATATTGATCCGAGCAGTTTAAGCGATTTGGAAGCAAAAGGTTATGAGATATCCTTTTACGAGATGCCTAAAGCTGAATATGAACTGCTTGACGAAAGCATTAAAACCGTTCGAATTGATGAAACAAAATCAACTGTGAGATTTATGCTGCTCAAATCCAACAAGGAAGAGCTTGATGAAGCTGTTACAGCACTGAACACATACCGTTTGGCATTACCACAGCTTTCTACAGGCGAGATGAAGAAACGGCTTTCGAAGCTTAGCACTCGTATAGACGAAATCGACGAAACTATCGCCTCCGATGCTTGTTATGTTGAGAGCATTAAGAGAGCCGTTGGGGCTACCGAAAAGGAAATTGAATTTGAAACCTACGCTACAGGCATAGCAGATGAAAATTTATCACCCGAAAGCGAGTCGCCACTTTCCGTTTCATATTTCACGGGCTATATTGAAGCTGAAAACCTTGATAAGCTCAAGCAAACCGCCCAAAGCAATTCTTGGGGACTTCTCGTAGAAGAGCCTTCGGTTGAGGATAACGTTCCCACCAAACTTAAGAACAACAAGTTTGTAAGTCTTATTTATCCTCTGACCGACTTTTTGGGCACCGTGCCCGGATATTTTGAGTATGACATTTCGGGTTGGTTTTTGGCGTTTATACTCATATTCTTCGGAATTATTTTCGGCGACGGAGGATACGGATTATTCATCTGTGCTGTTGCGGCAATCCCGATTATAAAATCGCTCATTGCCAAAAAGCAGATTTTGCCCATGTTTTTACTTGTGGGACTGTTCGGACTCTCAACTGTTTTGTGGGGAACACTTACTTGCACTTGGTTCGGACTTTCTCCGGAGCAGCTGCCTAAGTGGCTTAAGAGCTTATCCATACCGATAATTTCAAATGTATATGCCGATAAGATATGGTATCCGTTCTGGACTAATGGCGCAGCAGGGCTGACTACGGCTCAAAATCTGCAGATATTCTGTTTCTCATTGGCGCTGATACAGCTTACAGTTGCACATATAAAAGGTGCTTTGAGAAATAAAGGCTCCATCAAAATGCTGGGTGATATCGGTTCGATATTACAGCTTTTAGGCATTTACTATTTAGTGCTAAGCCTTGTTGTAAATGCC
This sequence comes from uncultured Oscillospiraceae bacterium, assembly GCA_949295415.1. Taxonomy (GTDB): domain Bacteria; phylum Bacillota; class Clostridia; order Oscillospirales; family Acutalibacteraceae; genus UMGS172. Next base: position 5,898 of record CASFLA010000043.1, on the reverse strand, counting down.
GAGGTGTTTAGCTTTGGGCTAATTATCGGATCAATTCCCGTAGGAACAGTTGCTATCGCATTAATTGGTATAGGATTTGTCCTGAGCTTCGTATTTTCAAACTATGAAGGAAGCATTATTAAATCCATACTTTCAAGTCTTACCAACATTGTGTCGGTTTTGCTTGGTGTGGTAAATGTGTTTTCGGACATCGTTTCGTATATACGACTTTGGGCGGTCGGCCTTGCAGGTGCCGCAATCTCTGCTACCGTTAATGAGTTGGCAGGACCGTTTCTTGGCAATTTTATGTTTATGATACTTGCCATCGTACTTCTGGTTTTTGGACACGGACTGAATATGATATTAAACGTTCTATCCATTATCGTTCACGGAATCAGGCTTAACACCCTAGAGTTCTCTTCGCATTTAGATATGTCGTGGAGTGGGCATAAATTCAAACCATTTAAAGAACAAATTGATTAAAGGAGAATCATTATGAATTTAGGATTATTAGGAACATCATTGGTAATGGGTATTGCAGCAATCGGCTCGGCAATCGGTATCGGTATTGCGGGTCAGGCTTCAATTGGGGCTTGGAAAAAGTGTTACATGAGCAATAAGGCAGCACCCTTTATTCTTACTGTTTTCGCAGGTGCGCCTCTTACACAGACTATTTACGGATTCCTTTTGATGCAACAGATGAATGGTTCTTCTGCCGATCCTGCCTTTTTGCTCGGTCTTGGAATCGCATCCGGTGTCGCTATGGCTTTCTCGGCTGTATTTCAGGGCAAAGCAGGTGCTGCAGGTGCCGATGCTTTAGCTGAAACAGGAAAAGGCTTTTCACAGTATATCACTGTTGTCGGTCTTTGCGAAACCGTTGCGTTGTTCGCACTTGTTTTCAGCATGGTAGCGTTAGGATAATATGAAAAAACAACGGCTTCAGGTATCCACAACACATATTATACTGTTGAGCTTTTTAATTGCAATATTAATTGGTGCAGTGTTGCTTTCGCTTCCCATAAGCTCAGCCGATGGAAAACCGACTTCTTTTTTAGATGCGCTTTTCACCGCAACGACCTCCACCTGTGTTACGGGCCTGGTAGTTACACCGACCGTTTCCTCTTGGAATGTTTTCGGACAAATCATTATTCTGATATTGATTCAGATCGGCGGTCTTGGTGTTATCACCATTATGTCAGGCTTGATGATACTGCTACACAAGAAAATGGGTATCGGTAATAGACTACTTTTGCAAGACTCATTTAATCTGAATTCACTTTCGGGGCTTGTTCGGTTCGTAAAAAAGGTTGTAGGCGGAACACTCATAATAGAAGGTATCGGTGCTCTGCTTTATATGACGGTTTTTATACCTGAGTTCGGTCCAAAAGGAATATGGATATCGGTATTTACTTCCGTTTCTGCCTTTTGCAATGCAGGTATTGATATCATTGCCGAAAACAGCCTTTGTAATTATGCACTTAACCCCATTATCAATATTGTTACGTGCTCTTTGATTATCTTGGGTGGTATCGGCTATATTGTTTGGTGGGATGTGCTCCGAGTGCTGAAAAAGGCGCGAACGAAGAAAGTGTGTTTTTTCAAAGATCTTACCCTGCACAGTAAAATCGCCATTACAGCAACCTTAATTCTGATTTTTGTGGGTGCAACTTTCATTTTTGCGTTTGAGTATAACAATCCGCAAACAATGAAAGATTATACGTTACTTCAAAAAATCGAAGCCTCTTTGTTTCAGTCGGTTACAACGAGAACCGCAGGCTTTGCGACAGTGCCACAGGAAAGCCTCACTAACGCAAGCGCTATCGTATGTTTGCTTTTGATGTTTATCGGCGGCTCACCCGTTGGCACAGCCGGAGGAATCAAAACCGTTACCTTTGCCGTTATTATTGTGTCAGCTATTGCCTCTATTCGCAACAAAGAGGAGGCCGAGGTATTTAGCAGACGGATCACAAAACAGGCTGTCAGCAAAGCGGTGGCTGTTACCTGTATGTCCTTTATAATTATGTTTGCTTCAACGGTTTTGCTTTCTGCCGTAACAGATGCAAATGCACTCGATATTATTTATGAAACGGTTAGTGCAACTGCAACCGTAGGTCTTACAAGAAATCTTACGGCATCCCTCGGTAGTATTGGTAAAGTTATAATTATCATAACAATGTACCTCGGCAGAGTTGGCCCGATTTCACTCGCCGTTGCATTTAAGCGAAGTAAGGATAATCAAAATATTGTAAGAGACCCCATCGAAGAAATAAGTGTGGGATAAGAAGGGATAATTTTTATGAGCATCAATAAAACCTATGCCGTATTAGGCCTCGGCAGATACGGAAAAGCAGTTGCAGAGGAGCTTGTAAATAACGGTGCAGAAGTTCTGGCTGTTGATATCGACCAAAACAATGTCAATAATGCAATCGAAACCATACCCGTTTGCAAATGTGCTGATATTACTGAGCCTGAGGCAATTAAAAGACTTGGTATATCAAATATCGATGTTGTTATTGTTGCGATGGCAAGTAATCTTGAAGCCAGCGTTATGGCGGTAACACTCTGCAAGGAAGCCGGTGTGCCCACTGTTATTGTGAAATGCGGCAACGAAATGCACCAAAAGATTTTAAGCCGTGTCGGTGCCGACAGAGTGATTTTCCCCGAAAAAGAATCGGGAACAAGACTAGCCAAAAATCTGCTTACATCAGGCTTTTCGGAAATGATAGAGCTTTCCGATGAAGTATCTATGGTGGAAATTGACGTAAGAAATGAATGGGTTGGTAAAAAGCTGACAGAACTGAGCCTTCGTAAAAAATATTCTATTAACGTTGTTGCAATACGAACCGGTGATAAAATCAGCACAACGGTTGATCCTGCACTCCCTCTTGAAAAAGGAATGCAGCTTATCGTTATTGCCAATACCTTGAAACTGCAAAAGTTGAAATAATTCGGTGAATATATGAAAGAACATAAGAAAAAACTGATTGCACCGATTATAGTAACCGCTATTATGGTTTTGTATTACATTGCTTACTTTGGCTTTTTAATATCACTGATAGATGGCATTTGGAAATGGCTTTTGGGAATCATTCCGCTTGCTTTTACGGCTCTCTTGCTCAAAGTTTGCATAGAAAGAATAAATGAAATAACGAAGGGTGAAGAGGATGATCTTAATAAATACTGATTACATCAGCGGCAAGGAACTCGAAATGTTAGGTCTTGTAAAAGGAAGCACCATTCAGTCAAAGCACATCGGAAAGGATATTTCCCAGAGCTTTAAAACCTTGGTTGGAGGCGAACTTAAATCCTATAACGAGATGATGAACGAAGCACGTGCTCTTGCCACCAAAAGAATGGTTGCAGAAGCAGAAGCTATCGGTGCGGATGCTATTGTAAATATTCGCTACGCCTCCTCTGCTATAATTCAGGGTGCCGCAGAAGTTATCGCTTATGGCACAGCGGTTAAGTTTACAAAATAATTTTATGGTGCCGCATTTGTGCGATGTTTTTACACAAATAGAGAAAAGACGATAGTCCTTAAACGCAAATAATCGCGTTTTTCGCGATTTGACAAACAGGTTTTAAAACTGTATAATAAGCGCGAGCTTTAAAATAATGAAGGAGTTATTAAAATAATACATTAAACCGAGAAGGTTAAGTGTATTGGTATGCTCTTTCGTAAAGCTTACGATAAAGCAAACAAAGACACTTATCTTTCGAGATAAGTGTCTTTCTTTGGTTTACGGTGTTTATGATTCCTCTAATAGAGGTTAAAATATATTCCCGTTATTGGCAACCGAAACGCCAACAAAATCAAAATATAATATTCAAAAAGCGTGCACTCATACTATATAGTTGTATGCAATCCGAAGGAAAAGAACATACAAGTCTTGCGGCTTGATGACATACAATTCGCTTTGCGAACTGATTACATACTCGCTTCTGCGAGATTACATACCAATCCTTCGGATTGGATAAAAATAAAGGAACTGTTTAGACAGTTCCTTTATTTTTTGGCCCGCCCGAAGGGATTCGAACCCCTGGCCTTCAGAATCGGAATCTGCTGCGATATCCAGCTTCGCTACGGGCGGATATAAGCCGCTATAAGCGGCATTTATTTTTTATTTTTTAATTCAGGGTCTGCCATAACGGCCTTTATAAATTTATCGCCCTGCTCGGAATATTTTGCAGCATCCTTCTTTTTTTCGAGCTGAGTGCCGTCAACAACGCGGCGGATAAGATGATAATTAAAATTCTTCGAATAACCGAACTCTATAGTATCAAACGCGGCATCAAACGCGCTTCCGTTGAGTTGATAGCTTTTGCCATTGTTATCGGGCAATGAGAGAGAATCGTCAACAAAAACTCCGCCCGCTATTGTATCCAGCTCTTCTAGCGCCTCATCATCAACCATATATACTATGGCCTCCTTGTTCTGAAACTGCGCCACAAGCCTTGTTGATTTTGCTCTGCCCGTTTCAAGCTCGCGTTCCTCATCGGGAATCGCGCAATCCATAACAAGCACATTTATTTCGCCATCGCCATTAGTATCCTCGGCATAATTTTCGGCTATCTCAGCTATATTTTCAATCATCCGACTACTTAAATAGTGCTTAAAATAAACCACAACGGTCATATCATATTTAGTCCTGGTCGCGCACTGATGAACGCCAACCGTTAAAATTGCCGCAATTATAAGAAATGCCAAAAGCTTATAGTGCCAATAAAACCAGAAGTTTGATATCTTGCTCGAAAAGGTCTGCTTTACCGCAGCATCTGAGGGCTTAGGTGCCTCATAATTCTCAATATTATTTTCAAATTCTTGTTTTTTGCGCTTCAGCTCAATAAGCTCCTGCTGCTCTTTTCTCTGAGATGCTACCGCATCATTTTTGTTTGATTGGGGCATTTTTTCACCTCTGGTAATACTCAATTCACTGCTGATTATTATACCATAGAATAATTTTCGTTTCAACCTTTACGAAATACTTCTGGCTTTATGCTACAGTTTTTTTGCCGCAGTATTCCCTCATACAGTCCGTCAACGCAGGTTCCAACCTCAACATAGCCTCGGCTTGAATAAAATTTCTCAAGTGATTTATTTCCAACTGCCGAATCAAGTCTCAGATACTTTATGCCCTGACCTTTAGTATATTCCTCTGCTTTTTCTAAAAACAGGCTTCCCGCCCCTTTACAATCCAGCGCAGATGCCAAATGATGCAAATAGTATGCAGAATCAGCATGTGACCGGCGCTCATCATTATGGAACAACGCCCCAACCGCTACAATTTTGTTCTTTTCATTATCGAAAAGAACAAATAGTTCATCTTTAGACCGCCTTTGCTCATAGTAGCTCATCGGATAGCATTCATCATATTTTGTTTTATTCCATTGTTCTATGCCAACCTCATCCATCCAATGAACGCGACTCATAATGAATTTGAAAATATCGGGAATCTCGGTATTTTTAGCTTTTCTGAAAATATAGTTTCCCATAAATTTCCTTTCAGGTTAAAATATACTAACAAAAACAGCCCTGCATACTTTAGCTATGCAGAGCTTTAGATTAAACTTGGGGATATTCCGGTATAACAATGGCACAAACTATGTATGCCAAAACGCCACTTCCGCCCAAAGCACAAAACAGCACCCAACCTGATCTTACAAGAGTTGGGTCAATATTAAAATACTCGGCAATACCTGCACAAACACCGGATAACATTTTATTACATTATTTATAAAGCTTTTTCATAGTTCTCACCTTATAAATTAGTCAATACTTTTCATTGTGGGGAAAAGTTTTCCCAACAATTCGTACATCGTCATATTCATTCAAATCCTTTGTTTTGCTTACTTTCCCGAACTTCATACTCATTCATATTACATCAGGAAAAAAGCAAAATTGTTGTCAATCTGCTGTCC
>CASFLA010000042.1 GCA_949295415.1 uncultured Oscillospiraceae bacterium | reverse complement strand
GTGGCAGTATAAGACAAAACTACCCGAAGAAGAGAAAACAAAACTCTTTTTCGGGTAGTAATTTTTTTAGTGATATTCTGTGCTTTTCGCACAGAGTGGTATGACTGCCTATGGCAATCGTGATATTAAAACCTACGGTTTTAGTGATATTTATTCGCCAAAAACTGCCGAAGGCAATATCACTTGAACGAAGTTCAAATATTTCTGCGGAGCAATATCACTCGCCGCAAGGCGAATAAAACTGCCCAAGTGTCCTTAAGAACACTTGGGCAAAGATCCCCGATTTTCATTCAATTATTCATTTTTAAGCGCTCTCTCTAACCAGATAACCGCAATATCCATTGCATTATAAAGGCCGTTTTTTTCGCTCGACTTAACAATACAATCCTTGGGGTTAACCTCGGGGTCAGAAAGCATAAGCTTAACACTTACCTTATCGGCAACAGCAACGCCGCCAACCTGCTTGGTTGAATTGATTTTAAGCATAATAATATACTTATCCTCGGTGCTTCCGTAATAAATGGTATCGCCTTTTCTTACAATCGGCTTACCTTTATATGTGAAAAAGGTCTGTTCTGACATTTTTATCACTCCGTTTCTAAAATCTACTTAAATAATATACCACAGTTTACCTGTTATGTCCAGTTTTCTTTTTATCAATCCAATTTAACCGATTCTAAGGGTTCAATTTTAAAGGCGAGCATGCCCCGCATAGTCGCCCAAACCGTTTGGGCAGACGGGTTGTAAACCATTTTGCCGTCAGCCGAAAACTCTAACCTCTTGAAATTTTCAACCGCTTTACAGATTTCCATATTGGTTGCGTAGAAAACATCATCGCGACTCGATAATTTTTCTGCAATCTTCTCGATAACCTCCCAGTTATCGTTATCGGTAAACTCGTAGGAATGCCTCCAAATATAGAAAAGCTTGGCATCGCGGATGGGCTTATCGGTTAAAAACCTTTCTATAAGGTTATCCATATCGGGCAAATTATGGTGACAGGTAGGGTGCCATTCCAGCCAATTATCAGGCAAGGAAAACTCGCGCGTTCCCGTAACTACTCTCGAATAAACTATGCCCGCGCTCTTAAGTAAACCCATTACTCGCTCATCGGTAGGCCCATAAGGATAGGCCATACCTTTAACGATTCTACCGAAATTCTCTTCTAAAGTCTTGCGGTCTGATAAAACCTCATCTAAAACCACCTAATCGGTGCATGAGGTCAGCATCGGGTGGGTTGCGCTATGGCAAGCAACCTCAAAATGCTCATCTTTAAAAAGCTCTTTTAGTTCATCCAAGGTCTGTTTAGGATGCACTCTGCCCTTGTTATCCTCTTCACATAAAGGAATAAGTGCACTATTGAGATTAAAGGTGCATTTAAGCCCCTTACTCTTAAAAAGCGCGGCCAACCGCATATCCTCTTTAACGCCGTCATCATAACTGAAGGTAAGCGCCTTGGCCTTGCCGTTAGGGAATCTCAGATAAAGCCCCTTCGGTGCCATATTATCCCCCTCATTTTTAAAATTATCACATCAAAATTATAATGTAGTCTTCTTCTTTTGTCAACGGGACAGGCAAATTATCAACGCCTTTCGAATAATAATTATAATGCTTTTAATTAGTCAAAACGCTTTAGAGCGTTTCGATAAGCCACTTTTTAAGTGGCTTTAGCAAAATTTTATCGCAACATTTAATTTTGCACGGCAATCCGTTATTACCATTTTGCGAAAGAGTGATAATTATGTTTTTTTCTCTCTTAATGGAGATTTTTCCTAACATTCTGCACCTTATTTTGCATGCAGTTTCAGGTGGTTCGTTTCCAAAAGCGCTCTCAACCGAGGAAGAGGCACGGCTGATTGAGCTTAATGAGCAGGGCGATACCGCCGCCAAGGAAACGCTTATAAAGCATAACCTGCGACTTGTGGCTCATGTTGCCAAGAAATATTATGTCAGCGCCGCCGAACAGGATGACCTTATTTCAATAGGCACAATCGGACTTATTAAAGCCATTTCCTCCTTCCGCTCAGATAAGGGCATCCGCCTTGCAACCTATGCCGCCAGATGCATTGAAAACGAGATACTTATGTATTTCAGAAGCTGCAAGAAAACGGCCGGAGATGTTTCAATAAACGACCCTATTGATACTGATAAGGACGGTAATGCCTTAACCTTAGTTGATGTTATGGCGGCCGACCTTGATATAGTTGAGGATTTAGATCGCAAAATAAAATTAGAGCAATTAAATGGCTATCTTAAGGATACGCTTTTAAAAAGAGAATATGAAATCATAGCCTGCCGCTACGGCCTTGGCGGCAGAAAGCCTCTGCCTCAGCGCGAGGTCGCCAAAAAGCTCGGCATAAGCCGTTCTTATGTCAGCCGCATTGAGAAAAAGGCTCTTGAAAAGCTAAGGGCAAGATTCGATTAAACATCCTTCTGTCTAATTTGCCAAAAAATGTCCCTTTTCATAAAAATTTGCTAATTTATTGTGCAATTATACTATAGCAAATTAAGAGCAAATGTAGTAGAATTTAAAATAGGGGAAAATTGAAATTTTCAGGAGATGAAATTTATGTCAAACTACTTAAATTATTCCTATGAGCAGTTGAAAAAATTCTGTAACGATTGCTTTATGAAGTTCGGTTTTACCGAGGAAGAAAGCAACATTATTACCGATGTTCTTCTGCTTTCTGACCTTTACGGTATCGAGTCCCATGGTATGCAGCGTCTTGCCCGTTACCACAAGGGCATCGAAAAAGGTCTTATCAAGGTTAATGCAAAGCCTGAGGTTGTTTTTGAAACTCCCGTTTCCGCAGTTATCGAGGGTCATGACGGTATGGGTCAGCTTATCTCTCATAAGGCTATGAACATCGCCATTGAAAAGGCAAAGAAGAGCGGTATGGCAGTTGTTACCGTTCGTAACTCTAACCATTTCGGTATTGCAGGCTACTATGCAAAAATGGCTTGCGATGCAGGTCTTATAGGTCTTGCTTTTACCAACAGTGAAGCAATCATGGTTCCCACCTTTGGCCGTCTTGCAATGCTCGGCTCTAACCCGATTGCACTTGCAATGCCTGCAGAACCCTATGATTTCTTCTTCGATGCTTCTACTACCGTTGTAACCCGCGGCAAGCTCGAAATTTATAACAAGCTCGGCAAACCCCTCCCTGAAGGCTGGGCACTCAACGCTCAGGGTAAGGGAAGCACCGATGCTAAGGATGTTTTGGCAAACATTGTTGCCAAGAATGGCGGCGGTATTATGCCGCTCGGCGGCGCAACCGAGCAGAGCGGCTCTCACAAGGGCTACGGCTATGGTATGTTCTGCGAAATCTTTACCTCTATTCTTTCAATGGGTATGACCTCTAACCATACTCATACCAACGGCAAGGGCGGCACCTGCCACGGATTTATTGCTATTGACCCCAACATTTTCGGCGATGCAGCTGCTATCAAGGAGCATCTTTCAACCTTCTTGAAGGAACTCCGCGAATCACCGAAATCCGAAGGTGCTGACAGAATTTATACCCACGGCGAAAAAGAAATCTTTGCTAAGGCTGACCGCCTTAAGAACGGTATCAACGTTAACATCAATACTGTTGCAGAGATGTTTGATATGTGCAAATACGTTGGCCTTGATCCCGTCCAGTATCTTGGCGATGTTAAGTTCGACAAAACCGCTGACAGTTCTTATAAATAATAAGGAGAGTTTAAAATGGATATTAAAAAAGTTGCTCTCGAAAAGCATTATGAATGGGCAGGTAAGCTTGAGATTACCTCAAGAACTCCCGTAACAAACAAGGAGCAGTTATCTATTGCTTATACCCCCGGCGTTGCAGAGCCCTGTCTTGAGATAAACAAGGATTATAACAAGTCCTTCGAGCTCACTCGCAGATGGAATATGGTTGCCGTTATTACCGACGGAACTGCGGTTCTCGGTCTTGGCGATATTGGTCCTGAAGCAGGTATGCCGGTTATGGAAGGCAAATGCGTTCTCTTTAAAGAGTTTGCAGATGTTGATGCTTTCCCTCTTTGCATTCGTTCTAAAGATGTTGACGAGCTTGTTCGCACAATTTATCTTATCTCGGGCTCATTCGGCGGAATTAACCTTGAGGATATTTCTGCTCCCCGTTGCTTTGAGATTGAAAGAAAGCTTAAAGAGCTTTGCGACATCCCCGTTTTCCATGATGACCAGCACGGAACCGCTGTTGTTGTCGGCGCGGCATTGCTTAACGCCCTCCGTTTAACCAAAAAGGAAATCAGCGAGATTAAATGCGTTATCAACGGCGCAGGCTCGGCAGGTATTGCTATAGGTAAACACCTTTTAAAGCTTGGCGTTAAGAATCTTACAATGGTTGACCGCTTCGGTATCATTTGCGAGGGCATGGAGGGTCTTAATCCCGCCCATGAAGAGATGAGCAAGGTTACTAACCGCGAAAAAATGATGGGCACACTCGCAGACGCTATGAAGGGTGCAGACGTATTTATCGGTGTTTCTGCTCCCGGCGTTGTTTCGGAGGAAATGATTAAATCTATGAACTCTGATGCTATCGTATTTCCGATGGCAAACCCCGTTCCCGAAATTATGCCTGACTTGGCTAAGGCCGCAGGCGCAAGAGTTGTCGGAACCGGCCGTAGTGACTTCTCCAACCAGATTAACAACGTTATGGCTTTCCCCGGAATCTTCCGCGGAGCGCTTGATGTCAGAGCATCTGATATTAACGAGGAAATGCAGATGGCAGCATCGATTGCTATTGCAGAGCTTGTTTCTGATGAGGAGCTCTCAGAAGAATACATTATGCCTTTCGCTTTTGATGAGCGTATCGGCAAAGCAGTTGCCGCAAAGGTTGCAGAGGCTGCAATAAAATCCGGCGTTGCAAGAATAAAGAAATAATTGAAACAAACCAAAAGCGAGGGGAAACTCCCCTCGCTTTAATTTTTCTCGATTTATTGACATTATTTTTCCTCTGTAATATAATGAACGAGTTGTAATTTTTCCGGAGGATAAAAGTTTGAAAGCGTTAAGATTTATAAAGAAAAATGTTGTTCTCTTAATTGCGGCGTTGGCGGCTTTAGTCACCTGCCTTTTAGTCCCGCCCGATAAAGAATATCTGGGATATTTTGACTGGAAAACTCTTTCCTGCCTGTTCTTAACACTGGCAGTTGTTTGCGCGTTGAGAAACATCAAATTTTTTACTATTCTTGCCAGAAGGCTCGTTATACTGGCAGGCAATTTACGCTCGCTGTTTTTGTTGCTTATAACTATAACCTTTATAGGCTCTATGATTATCGCAAATGATATGGCGCTTATAACCTTTTTACCGTTAGGATATTTCGCGCTCTCGGTAACTAAAAAAGACAAATATATGGCATACCTTTTTGTGCTTCAGAATATATCGGCAAATTTGGGCGGTATGCTAACGCCGTTCGGCAACCCGCA
>CASFLA010000041.1 GCA_949295415.1 uncultured Oscillospiraceae bacterium | reverse complement strand
AGATAGGTTGATTTTAAAATATGTAACTTCGTTACGCGCATTTTGAAAGTGCGTAACCAACTATGGCACTTTCAAACTGAAAGTGTCAATTTTTATATAAAAAAGCAAAGGGAGACAACTTCTTTACGAAGTGTCTCCCTTCTTCGGGTCTTTTTTTTATTTAATTATTTCTCAAGGTTTGCCTTAACAGTGTTAAGCTGCTCGCGAAGCTCTTTGGGAAGCTTGTCGCCAAACTTCTTGTAGTGCTCTTCGATTTCAGCGCACTCCTTAAGCCACATATCCTTATCAACAGTAAGAATACCTTTAAGAGTATCCATATCCATATCTAAGTCAGTAAGGTCGATATCTTCGGGTTTCGGAACATAACCGATAGCGGTCTCGATTGCATCTGCATTGCCTTCGCAGCGGTCAATAATCCAGTTGAGAACACGCATATTATCGCCAAATCCGGGCCAGAGGAAGTTGCCTTCGTCATCGGTGCGGAACCAGTTAACATTGAAAATCTTGGGAGCCTTGTCGCCAAGCTTTTTGCCCATATCGAGCCAATGCTGGAAGTAGTCAGCCATATTGTAGCCGCAGAAGGGAAGCATAGCCATCGGGTCACGACGGACAACGCCTACTGCACCTGCAGCAGCTGCGGTTGTTTCAGAAGCCATTGCAGAACCGACGAATACACCGTTCTCCCAAGACTTTGACTGATATACGAGCGGAGCGGTCTTTGCTCTTCTGCCGCCGAATACGATAGCAGAAATCGGAACGCCTTCACCCTTATCAAACTCCTCAGAAATGCAGGGGCAGTTCTTTGCGGGAGCAGTGAAACGAGAGTTGGGGTTGGCAGCGTAGGTTGACTTATCAGCCTTGTTGAACTTAGAAGCATCCCACTTGTTGCCTTTCCAGTCGTTTGCGTTCTGCGGAAGGTCTTTATTGAGTCCCTCCCACCAAACAGTGTTGTTAGAAAGGTCATGAGCAACGTTGGTGAAAATGGTGCCCTTCTTGGTAGAAGCAAGAGCATTGTAGTTAGATTTTTCGTTGGTTCCCGGTGCAACGCCGAAGAAGCCGTTTTCGGGGTTGATAGCATAAAGTCTGCCGTCGGGTCCTATGCGCATCCATGCGATATCATCGCCGACAGTCCAGATTTTATAACCTTTTTTACGAAGATACTCGGGAGGAATAAGCATAGCAAGGTTGGTCTTACCGCAAGCAGACGGGAATGCTGCTGCAATGTATTTAACCTCGCCCTTAGGATTCTCAAGACCGAGGATAAGCATATGCTCAGCCATCCAGCCTTCCTTCCAGCCCTGGTAAGATGCGATACGAAGAGCAAAGCACTTCTTACCGAGGAGAACGTTTCCGCCGTAGCCTGAGTTAACAGAAATAATGGTGTTATCCTCGGGGAACTGGCAGATATATCTACCCTCGGGGTCAATGTCGCAACGAGAGTGCAAGCAACGAACCCAATCGTTAGAATCGCCGAGAACATCCATAACCTCGGGGCTAACGCGGGTCATAATAAGCATATTGAGAACAACATAGATAGAATCGGTTACTTCAATACCAATCTTTGCGAGAGGTGAACCGATCGGTCCCATTGAATAGGGGATGATATACATTGTCTTGCCGTTGTAGGAACCGCGGGCAATGTTATAAAGCTTTTTATACATCTCATCGGGTGCGCACCAGTTGTTAGTGGGGCCAGCATCCTCTTTCTTAGTTGTGCAGATAAAGGTTCTGTCTTCAACACGGGCAACGTCATTAGGGTTGGTTCTGTGAAGATAGCAATCAGGGAGAAGTTCCTGATTAAGCTTGATGAGTTCGCCTGACTCACAAGCCTCTTTTCTTAAGGCTTCAGTCTGCTCATTTGAGCCGTCAATCCACATTACATCCTTAGGACCTAAGAGCTCTTTCATTTCTTCAAGCCATTTTAAAACGGTAGGGTTCTTTGTCATAACTAATCTCCATTCCGGCGCTTTTTATTTTAAGGATGCCACAAGCGCCTTTTATATATGCATCCGACGGAAATTATTGCTTCCGAATTTAAAAATAAATTGGAAATTAAAGCCAATTTTTTCCGAATAACATTATAGCTTTGTTTTTTCTTTCAGTCAAGAAAAATTGACATTGTTACTGTAAGTTTTACATATTAGACATTTTTTAGTCATTAAAACTCTTGCATTTGGCTAAATTCTGCTAATTTAAGTCCCGGATTCTTATCAAGTGCCCAGTTTATTTCATAATCCGCAGTGAATAGCAAAAGGTCTTTATCCTTAGAATTTTTAACCCATTTGGTTGCCTGCATCAGATTTAAGTCCTTAGGGTCAACATCGCTGCTTTCAATATATCTTATAAGGGTATGCGGAGTGTCCTGACGGCTGTATTTAACGCCGTATTCAGCTTCCATTCTGAACTGCAGAACATCAAACTGAAGCATACCAACAACGCCAACATAAACCTTTTCAAGACCCATTCCGGGGAGGAAAAACATCTGAATAGCACCCTCCTGGGCTATTTGGGTAATGCCTTTTGCAAACTGTTTACGCTTTAATGAATCAATCTGTTCAACAATGGCAAAATGCTCCGGTGCAAAGGTTGGAATACCTGCGAACTGAATTTTCATAGATTTATCACAGATAGTGTCACCGATTGAATAAATACCGGGGTCAAAAACACCGATTATATCGCCGGCATACGCCTCATCAATAACCGAGCGTTCCTCTGCCATCATTTGCTGCGGCAAGGCGGGTTTTATGAGTTTATTCTGTTGAACATGGAAATATTCCTTGTTTCTTTCAAATTTTCCCGAGCAGATTCTCATAAAGGCAATTCTGTCGCGGTGAGCCTTGTTCATATTAGCCTGAATTTTGAAAACGAATGCCGAGAAATTATCATTAGACGGCTCAACAAGCTCATCGCCTGAGCGGTAGGCAAGAGGCGAGGTGGTAAGCTTCAAGAAGTTCTCCAAAAACGGTTCAATGCCAAAGTTGTTAAGTGCCGAGCCAAAGAAAACGGGAGTAAGCTCGCCATGGCGAACCTTTTCCATATCAAAATCAAAGCTGGCACCGTCAAGCAACTCGATTTGGTCAACCAATTCGGCTCTTGAATATTCGCCAATCAGCGAATCCATTTTTTCAGTATCAGTTATATCGCATTCAATGGCTTCAATTCGGCTTCCGCCTGAATGAAATTCAGAAAAGGTAAGAATACGGTGCTTTTCGCGGTCATATACTCCTTTGAAATCTCTTCCGCAACCGATGGGCCAGTTCATAGGATAGGTTCCGATTCCAAACTCTTTTTCAAGCTCGTCAAGAAGCTCAAACGGGTCACGCGCTTCGCGGTCAAGCTTATTTATAAAGGTAAAAATCGGGATATGGCGCATAGCGCAAACCTTAAAGAGCTTTCTTGTCTGCGGCTCGATACCCTTTGCAGCATCAATAACCATAACTACGCTGTCTGCAGCAGTAAGAGTTCTGTAGGTATCTTCTGAGAAGTCCTGGTGGCCGGGAGTATCAAGGATATTTATGCAGTATCCGTCATACTCAAACTGAAGCACCGATGAGGTTATTGAAATACCGCGCTTTTTCTCGATTTCCATCCAGTCAGAAACAGCATGCTTATCGTTCTGCTTTCCCTTAACCGAGCCTGCCGATTGAATTGCTCTTCCGTATAAAAGCAGTTTTTCGGTGAGGGTTGTTTTACCTGCGTCAGGGTGAGAAATAATGGCAAATGTTCTGCGCCTTAAAATTTCTTCTTTGATTGAGGACATAAAAACCTTCCTTCAACTATTGTATTGATTTTCCAACTCAATATACTATCATATACATAAAGAATTTACAAGGCGAACTTTTAATATAAATCAGTTTCGCAGTTTTATCTTGATTTAAAAGCCTTCTTGGGTTATAATTTGTAAAAATGGTTTTAAAAAGCGGGGAAAAGATGGATTTAAAAAAATCTTGCAACCATAATGCTTTGCGCGGCTTCTATAAGGAAAACGGCCTTGAGGTTTCTAAGGATATTTCCAAACAGGATAATGCCGTTTTGAGCTTGGTAGTTGATGATGAAAGCGGCGTTTTGGCTGCCGCAACATTATCCAAAAGAAACGGCAATTTTATACTGGATTATGTTGCAGTTTCCGGCTCTTTACGTGGCAAAAACTATGGTAAAAAATTGGTTTTTGAAATCTTAAATAATGCCAAGGAAATGGGCGCAAAAGAGGTATTTATAAGCGCCAAAAATTATGGTTTTTTTAAGGCCCTGGGCTTTAAAGACGGAGTTCCGAAAAACCTT
>CASFLA010000040.1 GCA_949295415.1 uncultured Oscillospiraceae bacterium | reverse complement strand
ATGGACGAGCCTGAAGCCGCGCTTTCTCCCCAACGCCAGCTAACATTGCTGAAGCACATTTACGATATGTCCCAAAAAGGAGCGCAATTTATAATAGCAACACATTCTCCCATTCTACTTGGTTGCCCCAATTCGCAAATCTTATCCTTTGATAATGGTAAAATTTCACCTTGCGACTACGAAAACACCTTCAGTTACCAAATCACAAAAGGATTTTTGTTCAACAAAGAGCGTATGTTGAAAGAATTGTTCGATGATTAATATGTCGTCTATTTCGGTCGCCAAACACAAAAAATCCAACTCGTAAGTGTTGGATTTTTTTATTTGTGCCGTAAGGCACAACATCATTTGACCTAAGGTCAACATCATTTCGAGCGAAGCGAGAACATCATTATTCATTTGCGGCACAAATGAACGAGGTTGAGACTTTGCCTCAAATGATGTTGCAACAAGTTGAAAATGATGTTTCGCCGACGGCGTAAACGATGTTGCGCTTCGCGCGTTGGAAGAAACACAAGGCGAATATAATATCACTGAAACTGCAAGCTTCAATATCACTCTTTAGAAATATCTCGCCTTTGGCGAGGTATTCTAAAGAATATCACTGTGGGACCTGTCTCACAATATCACTTAATATTCTTATTTTTGAGATAGGTTAATTTTAAAATATGTAACTTCGGTTGTTATTTTTTGTATAAATATAAGGATTTTAACAGGAGCGTATTCCCCCTTATTTTACTTGTATAGCAAATATTTTTAAAGATTTAGTAATATAGTGCTTTTTTTGCATTTTTTATTGAAACGATTTTTTCCCTTTGATAAACTGATTTTTAGTAAGGAGGAATTATTTATGAAGGCAATAATTAACGGAAAAATCATTCTGAAAGACAGAATTTTAGAGAATAACGCTATATTATTTTCCGATGTTATAGAAGGAGTAGTTCCAACCGATAATGTCCCCAAAGCTTGTGAAATAATTGATGCTAAAGGTGGATATATCGCTCCGGGTCTTATTGATATTCATATCCACGGATATTTAGGCAAGGATGTTTGCGACGGCGAAGAGGATAGTATCAGAACAATATCAAAAGGCTTACTCAGCAACGGTGTAACCGGTTATTTGCCAACCACTATGACAGTAGATATTTCTGTTATAGAAAAAGCCCTTAAGGTTCTAAGAAATCTTAAGGAAGAAAGTAAAACCTGGGACGGAAGCGCAATTTTAGGTTGCCATATGGAAGGCCCTTATATCAGCGAGAGCAAAAAGGGCGCTCAAGATGCAAAGCATATTTTAAAGCCCGATGCTAAATTTGTCAAAAAATACGCTGATATAGTAAAATCAATAACTTTGGCGCCTGAAACCGATGAAAATGATTTTGCGGCTATAAGGGAGATTAAAAGAGATACCGATGTTTTGATTTCGATGGGTCATACCTCTGCCGATTATGAAACCGCTATGGCTTCGGTGGCGGCAGGTGTCAACCATGTTACACACTTGTTTAACGCTATGACTCCCCTTACTCACAGAGCACCCGGTGTTGTTACTGCGGCACTTAATTCTGATATAAGCTGCGAGCTTATTGTTGACACATTTCATGTTGATAAATGCTTCTATGATATGCTTTATAAACTCAAAGGCAGAAAGCTTTGCTTTATAACAGACTGTTTGCCGGCAGGCGGCTTACCTGAGGGCGAATATACCTTAGGCGGTCAGAAAATTATTTATAAAGGCATCGTTTGCCGTTTGGAAGACGGAACGGTTGCAGGCAGTGTGCTTCAACTTAACAAAGGTGTTTGGAACGTATTTAAAAATTCCTCCATTCCCCTTTACGAATGTGTAAACTGCGCATCATTAAACCCTGCTATCGCTCTTGGAATAAGTGATAAAAAAGGATCACTTGATATTGGCAAGGATGCGGATATTATAGTAACTGATAACCAATTCAATATTTTAAAAACAATAATTGGAGGCGCTGTTAAATATGAATCTGAAAGTTAAAGCCAAGCTTGACCATAATTTTCAACCTATGGCTCTTGTTTGCCGCTATTTTAAAGAGCAGACCAAAGATAACGGTCAGGATTTAATCATCGCTATTGAGCGGAATAAAGGCTATATAAGCACCTATAAAACAAGAGTTTTTAAGGATAACTGTGGCCACGATGAAGAAAACTTCCGTTTTGTTGAGAGATTAGTAAAATCGCTTCTTTGGGTTGCAGGCGGATACAAGATTGTTATTGCCGGTAGTGAAGTTATAGGCGCAAAAATCAAAGCCGCATATAAGAACGGCGGCTTAAGAGATTTTGATGTTCATTTTATGGAAAGAGTTTATGAACAGAAGTTCACTGT
>CASFLA010000039.1 GCA_949295415.1 uncultured Oscillospiraceae bacterium | reverse complement strand
GTTGAGGTAAAAAGAATAACTTTATCAGGGTCGCCTGCTTTGACGCACTCATCAAAAATGTTGAGCAAACGGTCGCCATCATTAAAAATGGGATGAACGGCATAAGCGTTATCCCAAAGAATACGGAAATCCTTTGCGGCAGGCTTCATCCTTGCAAGGCGACGGACGGTTTCGTCGCTATAAACAGTTCCGTCGGGGTTAGAATATTTGGGAACACACCACATACCCTTAACCTTTTCATCTTTAATAAGCTCCTCGACGATATCCATATCGGGACCTTCAGAAGTCATAGGAACATTTATCATTTCAATGCCGAAATGCTCGCAGATTGAAAAATGGCGATCATAACCGGGAACGGGGCAGAGGAATTTAATGCCGCCCTGCAAAAGCCAGGGCTTATCTCCCATGCCATGAGTCATGGCCTGAGCAACAACATCAAACATCATATTTAGCGATGAGTTACCGCCAACAATAATATCGTGGTCGGACATCTGGAATATTTCCGCAAACAGCTCTTTAAGCTCTGCAAGACCATCAAGGCCGCCGTAGTTACGACAATCAATTCCGTCGCGGCTTCTGAAGCCATGTTCATGGTTAACAAGATCTAAAACCTTGGTGCTGATAGCAAGCTGGTCGGGGCCGGGCTTACCGCGTGACATATCGAGATTAAGGCCTTTATCACAAAATTCATTATACTCTTTTTTAACCGCCTCGTATTCGGCTAAAAGCTGATCGGTATGAAGTTCTGAATATTTCATTTCTTTTATCACCTAATTAAAAAAAATAATCTAAAATAATATTAACACTTATTATAATAAATTCCATTGCGCATTTCAAGATATTTTTTAATGTTTTAAAAATATTGTAATTATTCGCCAACATACAACAAACTGTGCTGATTACTGAGGTTTTACTGCGAAATCCACAACATCTGCCAACTCGATGCAAAATATGCTTGACATAATATTATTTTAGATATAGAATGGTAATGATGTTATTGGACAATTTGTTCTTATTTTGGCGAATTGAATTATTTGTCTTTTTACATACGGCGAATACGCAGCCGGACTTAATAGCGTGTGCATTGGCTTTATGCTGATGCATCGGCAGAGGGGTCTATCCCGGCAGTTTTTTGCACTTTCTGATCGATTTTAAACCGTTCCACATTGGAACATCTCATGCCAAAGGGCGATGAGGATAGCGCTTTAAGGCTTAATATAAAGGAGGTACCGTAATGATTTGGTACATCGTGGAGGGTGCTGTTGCACTCGTCGCTGTTGTTATCGCATTTATTCTCGGTTCTTCGCATCGTAAAAGAACTGCTGAGGCGGCTATCGGCTCGGCTGAGGATGAGGCCCGTCGCATTCTTAATGATGCAATGAAAAATGCGGAAGCAAAGAAAAAAGAAGCAATTTTAGAAGCTAAAGATGAAATCATAAGGTCTAGAAACGAAACCGAAAAAGAGCTCCGTGAGCGTCGCGCAGAGGTTCAAAGACAGGAGCACAGAATTCAGCAAAAGGAAGAGGCGATTGACCGCAAGGTTGAGCACCTTGAAGCAAAAGAAGAAAAAATTGCAGAAAAAGCAAGAGTTGTTGATGAGCGTATGCAGGAAGCTGAGCAGCTCAAGAAAAGCCAGTTTGATATGCTTGAGAAGATTTCCGGCTATACCGCAGAGCAGGCTAAAAACCAGCTTTTAACTATGCTTGACGGCGAATTACAACATGAAAAGGCAATGAAAATTGCTGAGTATGATCAGCAGCTTAAGGAAGAGGCTGATACTCATGCAAGAGAGCTTATTTCTATGGCAATTCAGCGTTGCGCTGCCGACCATTCTTCAGAAGCAACCGTTTCGGTTGTTGCATTACCTAACGATGAAATGAAGGGGCGCATAATAGGTCGTGAGGGCCGCAATATCCGTGCCCTTGAAACCGCAACAGGAGTTGATTTGATTATCGATGATACTCCCGAAGCCATTACCATTTCAAGCTTTGAACCCGTTCGCCGTGAGATTGCAAGGATTGCTCTTGAAAAGCTTATTGTTGACGGTAGAATTCATCCTGCGCGCATTGAAGAAACTGTTGAAAAGGCAAGAGCCGAGGTTGACAGAACAATTAAGCGCGAGGGTGAGAGAGCATTACTTGATGCAGGTGTTCACAGTATGCATCCCGAGCTTGTAAAACTTATCGGTCGCTTGCATTACAGAACAAGCTATGGACAGAATGTTCTTAACCATTCGTTAGAGGTTTGCCGTCTTGCAGGTCTTATGGCGGCTGAGCTCGGCGAGGATGTTTCTCTCGCAAAGAGAGCCGGTCTTTTACATGACATTGGTAAGGCTATTGACCATGAGCAAGAGGGCTCGCATATTCAGCTCGGTGTTGAGGTTGCTAAAAAATATAAGGAAAACGATGCAGTTGTTCATGCAATCCATGCTCATCATGGAGATGTTGAGGCAAAGACTGTTATTGCTTGTATTGTTCAGGCGGCTGATGCAATATCTGCAGCAAGACCGGGAGCCAGAAGAGAGAATATCGAAAGCTATATCAAGCGCCTTGAAAAACTGGAGGAAATCGCCAATTCCTTCGAAGGTGTTGATACATCATTCGCTATTCAGGCAGGTAGAGAGATAAGAATCATGCTTAAACCTGAGGCGGTCAGCGATGACCAGATGACCCTTATCGCCCGCGATATAGTTAAGGAAATTGAGAACAATCTTGATTATCCCGGTCAGATTAAGGTCAACCTGATTCGCGAGAATCGCGTTGTTGATTATGCAAAATAATACTAAAGCCGCGGGAAAACCGCGGCTTTTCTTTTGGGAGTAACAGTATGTCAAAAACCGTTAAAATAGTTAGCGAATTAAAACAAAAAGGCGAATATGATGTTATTGTTGCGGGCGGCGGTGTTGCAGGTGTTGCTGCAGCGCTGACTGCTAAAAACAGAGGCTTAAAGGTTCTCCTTGTTGAGAAACAAACCGTTCTTGGCGGTCTTGCGACCTCGGGGCTTGTTAATTACTTTGTTCCGATGTGTAACGGCAGGGGAAAGCAGATAATTTTTGGCCTTGCTGATAAGTGGTTCAGAGAAAGTATGAAATATGGCTTTGGAATTATTACTGACGAGTGGAAAGACGGTGAGCCAAAGGAGCCAACGCTTGTCAGAATGACTTGTCGTTATTCTCCGAATATTTTTGCGCTTCAGTTGACCGAAATGATTAAAAACGCTGATGTTGATATCCTTTTCGATTGCCTTGTTACCGAACCTGTTATGGAAGGCAACGTTGTAAAAGGCGTTGTTGTCGAGTCAAAATCTGGCAAGGAATATTATGAGTGCAAAAGAATAATTGATGTAACAGGCGATGCCGATATTTTAAGAAGAAGCGGTGTCCCAACTGTTCTTGGCGAAAATTATTATACCTATATCTGCTATAAAATTTCCCTTGATTCCTGCAAAAAAGCCTATGAAAAGCAGGATATCAAGTATGCAACGAGCTGGTATCACGGTGGTAATATAAATCTTTACGGCCATAATCAGCCCGAGGATAAACCGCTTTGGTCGGGAACAACGGTTGAGGATGTTACCGATTATCTTGTTGATAATCAGTTATGCTTATTAGAAAAGCTTAAAAAGGATGACCCTAAAAGCCGCGATATAGTAACCTTGCCGCATATGCCTGATTTCAGACAGACCTGCCATATCGACGGGGAATACACCCTTAAAGAAGAGGATAGATATAAGCATTTTGAAGATTCCATTTGTGCGATAAACGATTTTGATCGCAGAGATTTTCTTTATGAAATACCCTATAGATGCCTTATAAACAATGATTTCCCGAACATTATAACTGCAGGGCGCTCGGCTTCGGGCGAGGGCTACGCCTGGGGTGTTGTCAGGGTTATTCCTGTTGCTATTTTAACAGGTCAGGCGGCGGCAGAGGCGGTTGCTTTATCGTTAGAAACTGATAAGCCATTACCCGAAATTGATGTTAAAATGCTGCAAGAAAGACTGGAAAATGACGATAATATTATGATACATTTTCCTGATAAACTAATTCCCGAGGATAGAGATACAATTATAAGAACTCCGGATGAGGGACATATTTAAAAAAAGACCCGCTTTTGCGGGTCTTTTTCTTTACAACTTGCGCAAAATATAGTATAATAAAATAAATAATTTTAGCTTGGAGAAGCGAAATGAAAGACAATGTTTTAGAAAGAATTCATTATCTTGTTCCTTTTCTTAATAAGTGTTGCGATGAGTATTATAACGGTAATAATCCTTCGTTGTCGGATGCCGAATATGATGCTCTTTTTGACGAGCTTTCTGCTCTTGAAAAAGAAACTGGTATTATCCTGCCCGATTCGCCAACTCAAAGGGCAGGTATCAGCGCTGTAAGTCAGCTGCAAAAGGTCAACCATAAGATTCCTTTACTAAGCCTTGCTAAAACCAAGGATGTTAAGGATATTATTGATATGCTCGAAAAGTCGGCAGGTTATCTTAGCCTTAAGCTTGACGGACTTACCATTGAACTTGATTATGAAAACGGTGCCTTGGTTGAGGCTTCAACCAGAGGTGACGGAAATATAGGCGAAATCGTTACTCATAATGCCAAGGTTTTCAATAATATTCCGCTAAACATCCCTTATAAAGAGCGCACTGTGATAACAGGCGAGGCGATTATTGATATCGAAACCTTTAATCGCATAAATGAAAGCATCGATAACGATGAGGATAAATATTCAACTCCGAGAAATCTGGCTTCCGGCTCGGTTAGGCAATTGGATTCTAAAATTTGCAAGGAAAGAGGAGTAACCTTTTATCCCTTTAGCGTTATTGAGGGAATGGAGGATATTGATTCAAGATTTGAGCGCTTGGAGGTCTTAAAAAGCTTCGGCTTTGCTAAAAATGTTGTTAATTTCTTAACCCAAACCTCTACTGCTGAAGAAACTGAGAAAATTATATTTGATATGAAAACTATGGCAGCTAAAAAAGGCTTGCCTATTGACGGAATTGTTTTTTCATATGATAGCGCTGTGTTCGCGGCGGCTCAGGGTAAAACCGCGCATCATTTTAAGGACGGAATTGCTTATAAATTCGGCGACCCGAGCTTTGAAACAGTATTTAATAATATTGAATGGAATATTTCAAGAACAGGTCAGTTAACCCCTGTTGCGCTGTTTGATACTGTTGAAATTGATAACACAAACGTTGAACGCGCATCGCTCCATAATATAACCTTTATTGAAAATCTCAAGCTTTTAAGAGGCGATAAAATTCTTGTTTCTAAGCGCAATATGATAATTCCTCATGTTGAGAAAAATCTTTCTGCTGATGAGGATAACAGAGGAGATTATAGAGTTATTTATCCTTTGGAATGCCCTATTTGCAAGGCTAAAACGGTTATAAAATCTACTCAATCTGATGGCAGAATTATCAAGGTTCTTTATTGCGATAATCCCTTATGCACGGGTAAAAAAATCAAGAAATTTACCCATTTCGTAAGCAAGCCTGCTATGAATATTGCGGGTCTTTCTGAGGCTACTTTAGAGAAGTTTATAGCATCAGGCTGGATAACTGAAATCGCTGATATTTATCACCTTGACAGGTTTAAAGATGAAATTGTTTTAACCGAGGGCTTTGGCGAAAAATCTTATAACAACCTTATTGAGTCTATCGAAGGTTCAAAGAACACCAAGCTTTCAAATCTCTTGGTTGCAATGAACATTCCGCTTGTTGGTAAAGGCGCGGCGGCTGATATTTCTGTCAATTTTGGCGGCAATGCAGAACAGCTTTTAAAAGCTATTGACGATGGCTTCGATTTTGAGAGCATTGAGGGCTTTGGTGCTATTATGAGCGAGGAAATAATCGGTTGGTTTAAAAATGCAGAAAACCGAGAAGAGTTTTTGAAAATAGCATCCTACCTTAATTTAGAAGATGAAACCGCCGTTTTAGCTGATGAAGGCGGAAAATTCTTTAATAAAACGGTTGTTATTACAGGAACTTTCGAGAATTTTACTCGCGATGAGCTGACCGAAAAGCTTAAAAGTCTTGGTGCAAAGGTTACCGGCTCGGTTTCTAAAAAGACCGATTTTGTTATTTGCGGTGAAAATGCAGGCAGTAAGCTTCAAAAGGCTAAAGATTTAGGTGTTGAGGTTATAACTGCCGAAAACCTTGAGCTTTAGGCGCAAAAACTAAATTTTTATTGACAAATTGCCTATTTCATTAGATAATGAATATGTATAGGTATAAACTTTCGTGTTCTAAAGGGACGGTTTGATGAGAGTTATAACAGGAACTAAAAGAGGCATTCGCCTTGAAACTTTAGAGGGCGAGGCTGTCAGGCCCACCTTGGAAAAAACCAAAGAAGCGGTTTTTAGCGCAATTCATTTTGATATTGAGGGAAGAAGGGTGCTCGATTTGTTTGCGGGCTCCGGTCAGCTCGGTATTGAGGCGCTCAGCCGCGGTGCAGAAAGAGCAGTTTTTATTGATAGCTCTGCCGAAGCTTTAGAGGTTGTAAAACGTAATGTTAAGAAAACCGGCCTTGAAAAGCAGTCTGTTATTTGCAGAGCCGATGCAGTTTCTTTTATTAAGGCAACTAAAGAAACCTTTGATATTGCTTTTTTAGACCCGCCTTATAAATCAACCGTGTTGCAGGAAGCATTAGCATCCGTTTTCTTTAAAATGAGTGATTACGGAATTATCGTCTGTGAGCATTCATCGGATGAGCAAATGCCAAAGTGGCAAAACGGGTTTAGTATTTCAAAACAGTATAAATACGGTAAATTGGTTACCGTTACAATTTATAGAAAATCAACGGAAGGTTGAGCAGAGTGAAAAACACCATTGCAATTTGTCCCGGTAGTTTTGACCCTGTAACTGTCGGCCATTTGGATATCATAAAACGCGCTGCAGGAATGTTCAATAAGGTTATTGTTGTTGTTATGACCAATGCCTCTAAGCACCCTAAATTTACTGCAGAAGAAAGAGTTAGAATGATATCAATAGCGGCGGCCGATATCCCTAATGTTACGGTCGAAAGCTATGACGGACTGTTGGCTGACTATGCGGCTTTAAAGGGTGCAGGAGCCATTGTTAAGGGTTTACGCGCTATGTCTGACTTCGAATATGAATTTCAGATGGCGCTTACCAATAAAAAATTAAATCCGAATGTTGAAACGGTTTTCCTTACCACCAATGTTGAGTATATGTATCTTAGCTCAAGTATGGTTAAAGAAATCGCGAGTATGGGTGCTGATATTTCGGATTTTGTTCCCGAGCAAATTCATGATATAATAGTTGAAAGACTTACAAGTGAAAGGAAGTAACCGGTATGAATATGGACGATTTAATGGAACAGTTGGACGAATTGCTTGAAGATGGCTTTAAAATGCCCGGCAAGCGAGTAGTTCTCGAAACAGAAAAGGTTCGCGCAATCATTGATGATATGCGTATGACCATGCCTACCGAAATCAAGCAGGCAAAGGGCATTGTTGCAGACCGCGCAGACATTATTAACAATGCAAAGCGTGAGGCAGATAATACTATTCGTATGGCAGAAGAACGCGCAAAGGCAATGGTGGCTCAGGAAGAGATAACCAAGCTTGCTCAGGCAAAGGCAGGAGAAATTCTTGCAGCAGCTCAGAAGAAGTCAAGAGAGATGAGAAAAGCAGCTCAGGATTTCGTTGATGACCTTTTAACCCGCGCAGACGAGCAGCTCAGCGCAAATCTTAACGAAGTTAAGAAAACAAGAGCCGCCCTCCGTCAGCAGATTCCGGTTGCAAACTCAAACAACGAACAGTAATACATAAAAGCCCCTCGCAAGAACATCTTGCGAGGGGCTTAAAATTTTCGAGAAATACAAAATAAATTCTTAATTCTATACCAATTTGTTGATAAAAAAACAAGGCAGTCAAAAGACTGCCTTGTTTTTTTTGGTGGAGATAAGCGGGATCGAACCGCTGACCTCTTGAATGCCATTCAAGCGCTCTCCCAGCTGAGCTATACCCCCGTGTCACAAGCAGTATAATATCACAATCTTCAAAATATTGCAAGAACTTTTTTAAAACAAAATTTTAAATCTGCCGATTTATGATTTACAGCGTCTTAATACATTACTTGACATTTGTTTATATTACAGTTAAATTGACAAAACCTGACAAGTCATTTTAGGCAAATTTAACAAATTTACACTCTGTTTTTCTATATATTAGAATATACAAATAGATTGAAAAGTCTGGCACTCTTAATTATAATATAATTAAGTATTGGCAGAGGTCTATTCTTTGCTGATTCAGTTTATAAAAAAGGAGACTTCATGATGACCAAGAAATTCACAAAGGTTGTTAGTCTGGTTTGCACATTTGTGCTTCTGCTTTCAGTTTGCGTAGTTGCATTCACAACATTGGCAACCGCAGCTACTCCTCAAGAGCAGACAACAGAGCTCGTTAACTACAACTTTGAAGACGGAAAGGGTATCGCAGGTGTTGCTGATGGCACATCCAATCATGATACCTCACTCGCTAGCGGAAAGATTTCCGTTATTGATGACACTACCGCTAATTCAACACACGGTAAGGTTGTTAAGCTTTCCAGAGTTTCCGCTTATTCAAACTTTGGAACCATCTTTGGTATTGCTAAAGACAAAACCAAGGATAACTTTGATCCTTCAAACAACTTTACTATTGAAGCCGGCAAGATTTACAAGATTCAGTTCGATTATAACTATCTTTCCGGTTGCACAAGCCAGTATCATAATGTATATGCTTCACCTCAGCACTCTCTTGGTATGGCACTTTATTTAACCAAGAGCAACATTACATATGGCGGAGATTCAGGCAGAACCAGAGTCCTTCGTATGGCTATAGAAGAAATTTCTTCTAACAAGATTACCGCTGATTTAGGCTGGAAAACAGCAGTTGCATACTATTATGCACCGGTTAATTTGTCACATAAAACAACCCTTTCGCTCGGTATGGATTTCTCACAGAACCATGCAACCTACGGCGATGTTCTTATTGATAATCTTATTATTTCCGAAGTGACATCCTTAAAGGAAAACAGCACTTCACAAAAAACCTATAACTACGGCGCAACTACCGCTGAGGTAGGAGAATATGATGCTGCAAGCAGTATGGCAATGCGTAAGCATTTTGTCAGAGGCGAGGCATCCTCGCTTAACACTGTTGTTCCGTATGATGAAGGCAAGAGCTTGATTCCTACCGTTTCTGCTGATGGCGTTTCCGTAAAGGTTAAGAGCGCTATGACAGTTAATAACGGCGCAGGCTGGTATAATAAACTCGCCGTTATTGACCTTAGAAATCAGTATTCAGATGAGCACTACGGCGCAGTTCTTATTAAACCTAATTCTGCCTATGAAGTTACCGTAAAGTATAAGGTATTGGATATGGGAACTGCAACCAAGGCATATATGGCAGTTGGCAATACATACAACTCATCAAATCTTGCCAACGCAACATCTCCTGATGCTTCTTCGCCGTTTGCAGCTATAACAACGCAGATGTTTAAGTTTATCAATAGAACTGAAACTCCCGGTGTTACTACCGAGTGGCAGACTCTCACTTGGAGAGCAACCTCTGAGCAACTTCAGGTAGGTTCATACCTCGCACTTGTTCTCGGAACTGATAATGCTAATGCAACTGCAGAGTTCCTTATCAATTCTGTTACAGTTAAGACTGTTACTGATGAGGACGGTGTTGCTAACCTCACTATTGCTAAGGGCGAGGGAACCGGCACAGAAACCACCGAATTTGTTGGTAAGGGTGAATATACTCTTCCTGCTAACCCGTTCACTGCTCCTGCAGGCAAGAACTTCGCAGGTTGGAATGTAGGTGGAACAACCTACAATGCAGGTGATAAGATCACCATTTCTGATGATACAACTATTACTGCTGTTTATTCAGCTATTACCTATGATGTTCAGTATCTCGCAGGTGCAAACGGAACAGGCACAACCGCAACCGATAAGAAGGTTCACGGAACAGACCTTACCTTGAAGGGTGCTATCTTTACCCGTGAGAACTTCACTCAGGTTGGTTGGGCAACTACAGACGGCGGCACAAAGGCTTATGACCTCGGCGGAAAATATACCACTAACGAAGGTGCTACCCTTTATCCTGTTTGGGCAGATAAGGTTTACACTGTAACTGTTGTTGGCGGCGCTGCTAATTCTAACAATAATACTGCAGGAAGCACAGTAACTCTTACTGCTTCACCTGCTGCAAATCAGCTTTTCGTTAACTGGGAAGTTGTAAGTGGCAATGTTACTTTAGATAATGCTAAGGATGCAACCACCACATTTACAATGCCCGGTGAGAATGTTTCAATTAAGGCAGTTTACAAGACCAAGGTTGCTGCTCCTTATGCTTCAACCGATAAGACCGACTTTGAGTGGACCGGTAGCGAAATCGCTCTCGAGCTTGATCCTTATGATGCAAATGCTATCACTGTAACAGGCAATAAGGGAACCGCTTATGGCGAGACCTACACCTTGAAGATGGTTCTTAAGGATAAGGTTAACTACTGCTGGGCAGATGGAACAACCGATGATATTACTATCCAATGGACCATCACTCATACTCATAGCTTGACCCATGTTCCTGCTAATGCAGCTGATTGCCGGGATGGTAACATCGAGTATTGGACCTGCATATGCGGCAACTGGTATTCTGATAAAGCTGCAACAACCGTTATCGCAGACCATGATAGCGTTGTAATTAAGGCTAATGCAGATCATGCAGACCTTAACAAAGACGGTAAGTGCGATACTTGCCAGGCTGATGTTGAGGTTGAAAAAGATGATGACTTAAAGACCGGCGATACTTCCAACCTTATTCTTTGGATTGTTGCTGCTGTTCTTAGCATCTTTGCTGCAGTTGTTACTCTTTTCAAAAAAGAAAAAGCTTAATAAACATTAAATCATAATAATCCTTTTGCGGTGGGCAGAAATGCCCGCCGCTTTGTTTTGCAATAAAAAACGGAAGGTGTTTTGTAACACCTTCCGTTTAAATGTGTTTATTTATTTAGTCGCCGTAGCCATTGGGATTGTTTTTTTGCCAGTTCCAAGTATCGCGGCACATTTCGGCAATGGAGCGCTTAGCTTCCCAACCGAGAAGCTTTTTAGCTTTATCAGCGTTTGCATAAACTTCATCGGGGTCACCCGGACGGCGCTCAACAATCTCAAAAGGAATTGTGATTCCCGATGCTTCCTGGAAAGCATCCTTAAGCTGTAACACACTGCAGCCGTTACCGGTTCCAAGATTTATTGCCTCACAACCATCGTTTTTAAGAGCCCAATTGACTGCTTTAACATGGCCGTTTGCCAGGTCAACAACATGGATATAGTCGCGGACTCCTGTTCCGTCAACAGTATTATAATCATTTCCGAAAACGCGAAGCTTCTCGAGCTTACCAACTGCAACCTGAGAAATATAGGGCATAAGATTGTTAGGTATGCCCCTCGGGTCCTCTCCTATAAGACCGCTTTCGTGAGCGCCGATAGGGTTGAAGTAACGAAGAAGAACGATGCTCCATTCATTATCAGAAGCATAAAGGTCGCGCAAAATCTCTTCAATAAAATATTTGGTTCTGCCGTAAGGATTGATTGCGCCGAGCGGCATTGTTTCAACAAGAGGCATTGTTTTTGACATACCGTAAACAGTTGCAGATGAGGAGAAAACCAACTTTTTAACACCGAACTCTGCCATAACATCACAAAGAACAAATGTTGAATCAAGGTTGTTCTCATAATATTCCATAGGAATTTTAGCCGATTCGCCAACTGCTTTTAAGCCTGCAAAATGAATAGCTGCTTCAATTTGGTTTTCCTTGAATATCTTTCTTAAAGCTTCTTTATCACGAACATCAGCCTCATAGAATTTAACGGGCTTTCCAATGATTTTTTCAACGCGCCTTAACGCCTCTTTTTTGCTGTTGCGAAGATTATCAACAACAATAACATCGTGGCCGGCTTTAGTAAGTTCAATCAGGGTATGGCTACCGATATAGCCAGCACCGCCTGTAATTAAAATTGACATCGAAATCCTCCTAAAACATAAAGTTTTAAACTAAAGGTTATTTTAGCACTTTGAGAATCAATTTGCAATAGTTATAGTCTTTTAAATCTTGCCAACTGCAAATATTTTGTTGATTATGCTAAAGAATTAAACTATAATGTTAATCGGAGATTGTTTAAGTAAGGAGGCATTCCCGTGATTGTTGATGAACGAATCAAAAATTTAAGAAAAAAAGCGGGAAATCTTCCGCTTTTGCCCGGAGTTTATGTGATGCGCTCAAAGTCGGGTGAAATTATATATATCGGCAAGGCTAAAAAACTTAAAAACCGCGTTTCTCAGTATTTCAGAGAGAATAAACAACATACCGATAAGGTTAAAAAAATGGTATCGGCGGTTTATGATTTCGAATATATAATTTGCGATAGCGAGTTCGAGGCATTGGTGCTTGAATGCTCGCTGATTAAACAAAATATGCCTAAATATAATATTCTTTTGAAGGATGATAAGGGCTATCATTATATTAAAATCACTAAAACCGATTGGCCGACTATTTCTGCATCTTTTGATCAGAATGATAAAAATGCCGAATATATAGGCCCTTATATTTCAGGATTTGTTGTTAACGAGACTATTGATGAGGTTCGAAAGATTTTTCGTTTGCCATCTTGTTCAAAATCATTTCCTGAATGCATCAGCCGCAAAAGCAGACCTTGTTTGAATTATCATATAAAGCTTTGCTCTGCGCCTTGTTCCGCTAAAATAACTAAGGAAGAATATAATGAGGCGGTTGCCCAAGCAGTTGAACTGCTAAGGGGCGGCGCATCGAAATCTATTAAGGATTTAAAAGAGCAGATGAATTTGGCTGCTGAAAACCTAGAGTTTGAGAAGGCGGGAAGATTGCGCGACAGAATAACTGCAATAGAAAAAATAGGCGACAGACAAAAGGTTTACAGCTCAACTTACAAGAGGCAGGATGTTATTGCGCTAGCTTCGGCTGATACTGCCGCTTGCTTTGAGGTTTTCGTTTTTTTTGACGGCAAGCTTTCCGACCGCGAAGAGTTTTTAATTGATGCGGTTGATTCACAAGAGGCTGCAAGAAGTGAATTTATAAGAAGATATTACACTTTACGCGATAATATTCCGCCCAGAATTTCGATTGACGGTGATATTGAGGATAGAGAACTGCTCGAAAAATGGTTAAGTGATAAATCGGGAAAACAGGTTAATATCCATGTTCCTGAGCGAGGTGAGCAGGAGCATTTGGTTACACTGTGCCGTAAAAACGCGTCTGAGCGGCTAGCGCAAGCATTGGGCAGAAAAATAGGTCAGACAGCAGGACTTGATGAATTAGCGCGCCTTTTAAATCTTCCAAAACCGCCAAAGTTTATTGAATCTTATGATATTTCCAATACCGCAGGCTCAGAAAATGTGGCGGGAATGGTTGTTTTTAAGGATGGTAAGCCTTATAAATCTTCTTACCGCCGTTTTAAAATTAAAAGTTTTGAGGGTCAGGACGATTTTCGTTCAATGGCCGAGGTTGTCGAAAGGCGATTTTTGGAATATAAAAAAGCCGAAACCGCTGACGGCTTCGGCACATTACCTGATTTGATTTTGCTTGACGGTGGAAAAGGGCAGTTATCAGCAGTAAATGAGGTTTTGAAACGCCTTGAAATAGATGTTGCTGTTTTTGGCATGGTTAAGGATTCAAAGCATAAAACCAGAGCTATAACTGCAGGCGGAAAGGAAATCGCCATAAAGGCAAACCGTAGCGCTTATATCCTTGTTTCCGAGATTCAGGAGGAGGTTCATCGATTCGCTATAGGCTATCATCGAAAGCTTCGCTCTAAGAATCAAAATGTTTTAAAGCTAATGGAAATTGAGGGCGTTGGAGAAAAACGCGCCAAAGCTTTAATTAAGACCTTTAAAACGGTATCGGCAATAGAAAAAGCCGATATAGAGGCGCTTAAAAATGCCGGTCTGCCGGAAAATATTGCAATAAATGTTTATGAATACTTTAATATTTAATAATTCCGTTAGAAAACTCCGTTCCGCAAGGGTCGGGGGTTTCTTGCGCCAGGCTATAAAGGTCGGTCGCCCTGGCTTCAAATTGAAAAACGGGGTCATCTTTAATTTCGGTTGCGCGCATTATAACGGGCAGGGTAGAAGCCTCTCTTATTTTCTTCAAATACTCGCTACCGTTTTGTGAGTAACCCAAAACTCGTAAATAGGTAGGCTTCGACGGCATTTCTTTAATGCTTTCGCCCAAAAACGCCGATAAAACAATTCTTCTGAGGCGGGCAGTAGTGTATCTCTTGGTCTTAAGTGCTCCAATAAGCTCGTCAAGACTTGCCGAAGCTTTTACTGCATTGGCAATTCTGTTTTCCAAGCCCTCGCTTATATCGGGCAGATTTTTAAAATCATCGATAGACATTGAACGAAGCTTGGTTATAATAGCTCTGTCAAGCCTGTTTATATCGGCGGTTTTGCCGTCAGTAGCAGCGTTTATAAAAACCGCTGCTGCTTTTTCAGGCATAAATTTTCGAATCAAAGCAGTATCGTTTTTGATATTTTCCCTTAAAAACCTTGCAGAGCAGAAATCATCGGTATAAATATCGGAATCATGCTCGGTTGCAACCCTTTTTACTGCCTTGAAATTTATGCTGCTGTTAAGAGTTTTAAAAGCAATGATATATTCAATAGCCAATGTATCATTAGGACTAAAAAGCAGGGAGCCTAAGCCCAAGGTATCCTCTAAAGCCTTTTGCCTTGAAGCCGCAAGTGAATAACCCTCATGTAAAAATTCTTTGATATGAGTGCTTGCATCTTCTGTTAATAGGTATTCGGCCGCTTTTATCAGGGCTTTAGTATCGCCACATTCACTACCGAAAATAAGGATATCGGCTCCTGTGTTTTTAATAATCTCGGCGGCGCCAAGAGCAAACTTTTGTGCGGTTGCCATAGCGTAGTAAGTTGGCAACTCTAAAACTATATCAATACCCGAGGAAAGTGCCTGCTCTGTTCTTAAAAACTTAGGTAAAATTGCGGCATCTCCGCGCTGAACCCAGTTTCCGCTCATAACGGCAATAATAGTCCCTGCACCGTCTTGTTTTGCGCATTCGGCGAGGTATTTATGACCGTTATGAAACGGGTTATATTCGGCTATTATTGAATAGGCGCTCATTTTATCACTTTCTTTCGGAAAAAACTTGAAAAATTTAGAAATATGGTGTATCATATTTGTTTGGAAAGCAGGATTTGCTTTTATATTACATTATTTTGCGAAATAATGCAATTATTATATTAAAAAACGGTTAACATTTGCCGAAAACAAGTGTTGTCCGAGTGCTTTTTTTAATTCCTTTTCCGCTCTAGAGGAAATGATTTTGGCATTCGGCAGAGCGGAAGAAGGGGTAGTATTATGAAAATATTGGTTGTTAACGCCGGAAGCTCATCCTTAAAGTATCAGCTTATTGATATGGATAATGAGCAGGTAATTGCTAAGGGCCTTTGCGATAAAATCGGCCTTGAGGACAGTAATGTTAAGCATAAAGCTTTTGATGGCAGAGAGTATGTTGCAGAGGTTAAAATGCCCACTCATTCAGAGGCTTTTGAAACTCTTATGTTTGCTCTTATAAAGAGTGATGCTAAGGTTATAGATTCTTATGATGAAATTGGCGCTATTGGACACAGAGTTGTTCATGGCGGAACCTATTTTGATAAATCCTGCCTTGTTAATGATGATGTTGCTAATAAGGTTGAGGAGTTGAAGGAGCTGGCTCCGCTTCATAACCATCCTCATTATCTCGGTATCGTTGCTTGCACCAAGACCTTTGGTCCGGATGTTCCTCAGGTTGTAGTTTTTGATACTGCTTTCCATCAGACTATGCCCGAGAAGGCTTATATCTTTGGTATTCCTTATGAGTATTATGAGAAGTATAAGGTTCGCCGCTACGGCGCTCACGGAACCTCTCATAAGTATGTCAGCGAGCGTTGCGCCGCTATTATGGGCAGAGAAGGCGATAAGGACCTCAAGATTGTTACCTGCCATATCGGTAACGGTGCATCGATTTCTGCTGTTAAGGGAGGCAAGTGTATTGATACTTCAATGGGCTTTACTCCGCTTGACGGCTTTATTATGGGAACCCGTTCGGGTGGTGTTGACCCCTCTGCTCTGACTTATATTGCTAACAAAGAAAATATGACTCCTGACCAGCTTTCCGATATGTGCAACAAGAAATCAGGTCTTCTTGGCATTTCGGGAGTTTCAAGCGATAACCGCGATGTTTCTGCAGCAGCCGCTGAGGGCAACCACCGTGCAGCGCTTGCTAACGATATTCAGCGTTATCAGATTGCTAAGTTTATTGGCTCTTATATTGCCGCTATGAATGGCGTAGATGCTATTGTATTCACCGCAGGTATCGGAGAGAACGACCCCGTTCTTCGCACCGAGGTATGCAAGCATTTTGAATATATGGGCGTTAAGATTGATGAAGAAAAGAATAAGATTCGCGGCGAAGAGGTTGAGATTTCAACTCCCAATTCTTCTGTAAAGGTTTATATTATTCCTACCAATGAGGAGCTTGCAATCGCAAAGGACACTCTCGCTATTGTATCAGAAATGAAATAAGGAGAATTTCGATGATAAAAGCAAAGAATGATATTCTCTCAGGTAAATATGATAAAGCCTTTAGCGTGCTTTATACTGATGTTGAAGCCGCAAGGGCAAGATTTGCCGCCGCAGTTGATAGCTTTATCGGCTTATATGGCAAAAGAGAGATTTTTCTTTTCTCGGCTCCCGGAAGAACTGAGGTTGGCGGTAACCATACCGATCATCAGCATGGCTGTGTCTTAGCAGGCAGTGTTGACCTTGATGTTATCGCCGTTGTTGCACCTACCAGTGATGGAATTATAAAGGTTAAATCTGAAGGCTATGATGAGGATGTTCTCTCTATATCTGAATTAGAGCCCAATACTGCCGAATACGGAAAAGCAATTTCACTCATCCGAGGTATGTGCGGCGAATTTAAAAAAGACGGTTATAATATTGGCGGCTTTGTTGCTTATACTACTTCTAACGTCTTAAAAGGTTCGGGTCTTTCTTCCTCTGCCGCTTTTGAGGTGCTTATAGGTAACATTTTAAGCGGTCTTTATAACGAGGGTAAGGTTGACCCCGTTGAGATTGCAAAAATCGCTCAGAAAGCGGAAAATATCTATTTCGGCAAGCCCTGCGGCCTTATGGACCAGATGGCAAGCTCGGTTGGCGGCTTTGTCGGCATTGATTTTAATGACCCCAGTAAGCCTATAATCGATAAAGTTGTTTTTGATTTGGCATCGCATAACCATAAGCTCGTTATTGTTAATACCGGCGGAAACCATGCCGATTTGACCAACGATTATGCCGATATAACTGTTGAGATGCGCAAGGTTGCCGAGTTTTTCTCAAAAACTCATCTTCGCGATGTTGATGAAGCGGAATTTTATGAGAAAATAGCTGAAGTTAGAAAGGCTGTAGGCGATAGAGCTGTTTTGAGAGCTATTCATTTTATCAATGATAACCGCAGAGCAGTTCTTGAAAAAGAGGCCCTAATGGAAAACAGATTTGATGATTTCCTTAAAATTTCTAACGAATCGGGCGAGTCATCGTTCCAGTTCTTGCAGAATGTTTACTCCAACTCAAATGTTAATGAGCAGGGTCTTTCCTTAGCTCTTGCTATTGCAAAAAGAGTATTAGGGGATAAGGGTGCCGTTAGAGTTCATGGCGGCGGCTTTGCAGGAACAATTCAGAGCTTTGTTCCCAGTGAGCTTTTAGATGATTTTATTGCGGCTTTAAGTGCCGTTTTCGGTAATGATAGCTGCTATGTATTAAACATCCGTCCTGTTGGAGGAACTATGATTAAAGCATAAAAGAGGTATTTTTAAATGTTCGATATTATAACCCTCGACGTAATGTCAAATTTGCAAAAATATGCAGGTAAGGTAACCTTAACCGGTCTTCTGATTGTTTTTGCAATGCTTATATTGCTTGTTGTAATCATCTCTGTTTTCGGCAAGCTAATGTCAGGCGCTTCAGGTGATAAAAAAGAAGTAGTTCAAAATGCTTCACCTGCTGCTGTATCTGCACCTTCTGTTGCAGTAAGTGATGATAGCGATGAGGTTATTGCCGCTATTTCTGCCGCAGTTATGATGATGTATGAGGGAACCGGCAAGGTTCCTGTTATTCGTTCAATTCGTCCCGCCGCTGTTGGCGGTATGTCGGCTTGGCGTGCCGCAGGTATTGCAAACAATACCCGTTCGTTCTAAAGAAAGGTTACCCCAATGGAAATTTTAGAAACAGTAAAAGGAATCCTTATGGATTCCGGTCTTATGCAATTTTTTGTTCCGGAAGGCTGGAAAAATGCGGTAATGATAGCAGTTGCTTGTGGCCTGCTTGTTCTTGCTATTCATCCTAAATTCCGGTTTGAGCCGCTGCTTTTGTTACCAATCGCTTTTGGTATGCTGCTGGCTAATTTACCTAATACAGGGATTTACCACCCTAATATTTGGGCAACCCCCGAGGTTGTTGAGGGTGTTGCGCAGGAATTTGAATATTGGAGTTATGATGGCTCAACATTCCATATCTTAGCAGGCAAGGTTCTTCAGCATGGCGGCCTTTTGGATATTCTTTACTTAGGCGTAAAGCTCGGTATTTATCCGCCACTTATATTCTTAGGTGTTGGCGCTATGACTGACTTTGGTCCGCTTATTGCTAATCCCAAGAGCTTCCTTTTAGGCGCTGCAGCGCAGCTTGGCATATTTTTTGCTTTCCTAGGCGCCCTAGCTTTAGGTATGACTTCTCAGGAGGCAGGCTCTATCGGTATTATCGGTGGTGCAGACGGTCCTACAGCTATATTCGTTGCTTCAAAGCTTTCTCCCAACATACTCGGCGCTATTGCCGTTGCGGCTTATTCATATATGGCTCTTGTGCCCATTATTCAGCCGCCTATTATGCGTTTGCTTACAACTCAAAAAGAGCGCGCAGTTAAAATGAAACAGCTTCGCAATGTTTCAAAAACTGAAAAAATCATTTTCCCTGTGCTTGTGACTATTGTTGTTTCGTTGCTTTTACCGGATGCCGCAGCTTTGGTTGGTATGCTTATGCTTGGCAACCTCTTTAAAGAATCGGGCGTTGTTGACCGCCTTGGCAAAACTGCTCAGAACGAGCTTATGAATATTGTTGTTATTTTCTTAGGCTTAACTGTTGGAGCAACCACAAACGGCGCCACCTTTCTTACTGACGATACACTAAAGATTCTTGCAATGGGTCTTTGCGCATTTGCTATTGGAACTGCAGGTGGCGTTCTGTTTGGTAAGGTTATGTATGTTGCAACAAAGGGTAAAATCAATCCTCTTATCGGTGCTGCCGGTGTTTCAGCTGTTCCTATGGCTGCACGTGTTGCTCAGAAGATCGGAAGAGAAGAGAACCCCGACAACTATCTTCTTATGCACGCTATGGGACCCAACGTTGCAGGTGTTATAGGCTCTGCCGTTGCTGCAGGTGTTTTACTTAATATTTTAGGTTGATAAAACCCCGCTGTGAATTTTTTGATATGCACCCCAAAAGTTAGACACTTTTGGAGGTGCATATTTTTATGTCAAAAAGAGGTACAATACAGCAAAAATATAGTGCAGAATTCAAAATAGGTGTTATAATGGATATGCGAGAACACCGCATGGGATATAG
>CASFLA010000038.1 GCA_949295415.1 uncultured Oscillospiraceae bacterium | reverse complement strand
AGAATTTGATAAAATTTTAACAAATGACGTTGATATCGAATTGTTACGCACAGTCACAATTACTGATTTATACTCATTTATAGTATATTGTAAAAATGAGCGTCAGAACGGCGCTGCCGCAAGAGCCAGAAAAACCTCTGCATTACGCGTTTTCTTTAAATATTTAACAAACAAGGCTCACCTGTTAGCAACCGACCCATCTGCTGAGTTGGATTCGCCCAAATTAAAGAAGTCCCTTCCCCACCATTTATCTCTATCTGAGAGCTTTGATTTGCTTAATGCTATTGACGGGCCGAATAAAGAGCGTGATTTTTGCATCATTACTTTCTTTTTAAACTGTGGAATGCGTTTATCCGAGCTTTGTTCATTAAATTATACCGATATTAAGCCTGATGGTTCATTAAAAATTACCGGTAAAGGTAATAAAGAACGCATCGTTTACCTTAATGATGCCTGTAAAGAGGCAGTTAATGCTTATATGTCGGTTCGACCTAATGACGGAGTTGCCGCAGCTGATAAAAATGCTTTGTTTTTAAGTAGCAGAAAGAAAAGAATCAGTAATAAAACTGTTCAGCATATTGTTTATGTTGCTTTAGAAAAGGCCGGTCTTTCCGGTCAAGGATATTCGGTTCATAAGCTAAGGCATACCGCCGCAACCTTAATGTATCAGCACGGTAATGTAGATATAAGAGTCTTAAAAGATATTTTGGGGCACGAAAACTTAGGAACAACCCAGATTTACACCCATATTTCCAATACTCAGGTTGAGGATGCTTTTGACAGTAATCCTTTATCTAAATTTAAACAAAAATAATTTCAAAGCAGTCGTAGGCTTTTGTCACGGCTGCTTTTTCACTTAAAAGACGAACAAACATATAATATATAAGAAAATAAATAGGTTGGCGATGCGTTTATGGCATTTTCAGCAAGAGAATTACTTGCCAGAATCATTCAATGTGAAGCCGGCGGCGAAGGCGATACCGGGATGCGCGCTGTTGCCACCGTTGTTATGAATAGAGTTCATGTTCCCGGAGGCGAATATTTCAGAACCTGTCAAGGCGATATACAGAATGTTATATTTCAACAGTATCAATTTGACTGTGCAAGAACCGAAATTCGCGGACAATATAACTCACAGAATATCTATAATATGTCTCCTGAGCCGATTCATTATGAGATTGCCGATTGGGCACTTGCAGGAAATGTGCTAAGCGCAGTTGGCGATGCGTTATGGTATTATAACCCGTTTTCGCCTAATTGCGAACAGCTTTTTCCAAGAAACGGTTCGGGAATTTTACTCACTAGGATAAATCAACATTGCTTCTATGCACCGACCGAGCTTTATTGGTCAACATAAAAATAAATGGAGAATAGTTATGAACTGCACAAACGGAGAAATGAGTAATATGTATCACCCAAACTCTGATTACCAACCTGCAACAATGCAAAGTGGTTGCTTAAATCAAGGTCAAAATATTTCTTGGACGGATAACTCTCATATGAATGGCAGACGAGAGATGATCGATATGCGCGAATATATGAAGAATTATTCCTCCAAAAATACGATAAATAATATGGCAAATATTGAAAGAATGCCTAAGAGGAACAGTAATAATTCATCGGTTGTGAACAGTGATACCGCCATGATGAATAACACAAATGGTTCTACTGCAATGACTTCGTCAACTCAGACCTTTGTTCCTGAAACGATATCAAACATTGCATTTTTACCTGCATATTTAAGTCAATTTATCGGCAAATGGATAAGAGCAGATTTTCTTATCGGAAATAATGTTGAGGAACGCGTAGGCGTATTGCATGAGGTTGGCGCAAGCTATATTATAATTCAAGCGGTTGAGCCTTCAACATTGCTTGTTTGCGACATTTATTCGATAAAGTTTGTTAAAATAATTCTTGATGACGAGTATCCAAGGCTTCTTAGCAGATAAAAGAATAACCGCAGAATCTATTTGATTCTGCGGTTATTTAATTAGTGGTTTTCAATCATTTCTTTTGCTGACTGATAAAGGTTCTCGGTTATGCTGGAGCCTGACATTATTCTTGCGATTTCCTTTATTCTGTCATCATTATCAATAACAGTAACATTCGTATACGTTCCGCTCGAATCAGATGATTTACTGATAAGTAAATGATTATCTGCAGCCGCGGCTATCTGCGCCAAATGTGTTACACAGATAATCTGACGGTCATTAGATAATGTTTTAATCTGTCTTCCAACCTTATCTGCCGCAATTCCGCTTATACCTGTATCAATTTCATCAAAAATAAGTGTATCAACATCATATTTAACCGACAAAATGCTCTTTATAGCAAGCATAATTCTCGATAATTCTCCGCCTGAAGCAATTTTAGAAAGCGGTTTTGCCTCGATTCCTTTGTTTGCCGAAATATAGAATTCAACCTCATCACAGCCGTTAACAGTATAAATTCCTTCATTAAAATTAATGCTGAAAACAACATTAGGCATCTCAAGATATTTTAAAACATCGCAAATCTTTTTTGAAAAATCAGCGCCCGTCTTTTTTCTTAAATCGGATAAGGCTTTAGCTTTTAAAATAAGTTCATCTTCTAATTTTTCACATTCTGCTTCCAACTCGCTTAACAACTCATCGGAAACGGAAATATCATTTAATATATTGGATACAAAATCAAAATATTCTAAAATCTTTTCTTCGCTGCCGCCATATTTTTTCTGTAAGGTCAATATAAGGTCGATTCTTTGTTCAAGCTCGGCTAATTCCTTGGGATCAAAGGAAATGTTATCAATAGCAGCTCTCAGTTCATCGGAAATATCAGTTAATTCGGCAGAAACAGCCTCCAAGCGCTCGGCAGATTTGGCCACATCTTTATATAAATTTGCGGTTAAAGCCGCATTCTGAGCCGATTGAGCAACCAATGCTGCGGCACCGGCAGTTTCGTCATCACCGGTTAAAAAAGAATAAGCGGAAAAAAGGGTTTCTTTTATCTTTTCAGAGTTTCTTAGCACTTCCCTTTTCTTTAATAATAAATCAAGCTCCCCTACCGATAGATCTGCTTTTTCTATTTCATTCTTTTGGAATTTATATAGTTCTATTTTATTAGATTTATCTTCTAAATCTGCAATTAAGGTTTTAAGGCGCTTTCGAACTGCTTTAAAGCGATTGTAGCAATCGGAATAATCGTTAAGCACTTTATTGTGATTGCCAAACATATCAAGAAAATAACAATGATTCTCGGGTTTTAAAAGCGCCTGATTGTCATGCTGTCCGTGTATATTAAGGAGGTTATCACCAATCTCTCTTAAAACACCGACAGACACAGTAGCTCCGTTGATTTTGCATACATTTTTTCCGTCAGCGCTTATTGTTCTAAGCAAAAATAGCTCGTTATCCTCATAAGATATCCCGTATTCCGAAAGCAAATGAGCAACTTTAAGCGGAATATCAGTAAAATAAGCCGAAACGGTTGCTTTAGAAGCGCCTGTTCTGACAAGTTCTTTAGAGGTTCTCTGACCGGTAACGGCGTTAATAGAATCAATAACTATAGATTTACCTGCGCCCGTTTCACCTGTTAAAACATTAAAACCGTTGCTAAAATCAATATTACATTTTTCAATAACTGCAATATTTTCTATTCTTAAAGATTTAAGCATTTAAAATAAATCCTTTATTCAATAATTTCGTTAAGATAATTATAAAGATTTGCGGCGTCTTTTTCAGATTTTGTGATAATAAAAATTGTATCATCGCCGGCCAATGTTCCCAAAACATTCTCACAATCCATAGTATCGAGTGCGGCACAAGCGCCTTGAGCTAAGCCACTATGACACTTGATAACTACATCGTTCATTGAATAGGATACTGAAATGACGGAATGAGTAAAAATATCGTTGTGTTTAACCTGGCGGTTTCGATTCTGAGAGGTTACTGCATAGCGGTAAACACCGTTAGAATCAAGAACTTTAACGATTCTCATTTCCTTAATATCGCGGGAAATTGATGCTTGAGAAACATCAAACCCTGCGTTTATAAGCTCTCGCTGGAGTTCCTCCTGGGTATCAATAGGCCTTGAATTGATAATTTCAAGTATTTTATTATGTCTTATCTTTTTCATTTTATATCCCCCCGTTAATGGAATCTTGTTTTTTCGGATAATACTTTATATACCGAAGCGTTCTGAGGTCTTATAAACTTTGCAAAGGTTTCGCAAACCTTGATTTTAACAGTAGAGTTTTCATCTAAATCAAAAACTCGCTGACCGTCCGCAAAAAGCGAAGCTTTATTTTTTTCGGTAATATTAAAAGAAATATCGGTTTTTGTATTCACAACTATTGAACGGTTTAAAAGCGTGTAAGGACAAAGAGGAGTCAAAACAATACATTCTAAAGTCGGGTCAATAATAGGGCCGCCTGCCGACATTGAATATGCCGTTGAGCCTGTGGGTGTTGCAACAATAAATCCGTCAGCCCTGTAATGAACAGTATCAGAATCAAGATTAAGATCAATATCAACAACAGATGAAAAAGCATCTTTAGAAACAACTGCATCGTTAAAGCAAATAGCGGTATCAATCAAAGCGCCGTTTTGCCATTTTTCTGCTTTAATCATCATTCTGTTTTCGATTTTATAATCATCGTTTATAAGAAGCTTTAAAAGCTCCAGATGAGTATTTTCAATAGCAGCAAGATAACCAATTCTGCCCGCATTTATACTTAAAACTGCTAAGTCAAACATTGCAACAAGCTTTGCGGTCTTAATAATAGTTCCATCGCCGCCGATAACTATAACTGCCTTAACATCATTAAGTAATGCTTCTAAATTTTCAAAGTTTATAAAATCGTTAAACTCAATAATATTGCATTTTGCACCCGAATTTTCTAAAATATCCTTAGATTGCAGAGAAATCTTATCAGCATCCGGCTTAAGAGCGTTATAAACTATTAAAAGCTTCATTCTTCGCCCTCCTTAGAGGTTTTATCAAGCTCCTCGTGAGATTTTAGGACTACGCTTTCGCCGTTAATATGAGCCAAAATCTCAGGGTTATTTGATTTTTCTATATAAATAAGATATTCAATATTACCCTCAGGGCCTTTAATGGGAGAATATGTAAGCCCCAAAACAGAAAAACCTGTTTTTAGCATAAGTTCGAGCGTTTTATCAACAACTTCTATATGAACATTTTTATCGCGAACAACGCCCTTTTTGCCTACCTTATCCTTCCCTGCCTCAAATTGAGGCTTTATCAGACAAACAGCTTTTGCATTATCTTTCATTAAGGTATGCATAACAGG
This sequence comes from uncultured Oscillospiraceae bacterium, assembly GCA_949295415.1. Classification (GTDB taxonomy): domain Bacteria; phylum Bacillota; class Clostridia; order Oscillospirales; family Acutalibacteraceae; genus UMGS172. The sequence continues at coordinate 740 of CASFLA010000038.1, read as the reverse complement.
AACAATTAAAGATAAAGAAATAAAAGAAACGTCAACCGAAGCAAAGTCCAAATCATCGGGAACCAGTTCTTTAGTAACATATCTGAAATTCGTTCTCTCTAAGTTTACAACTCTATTATCGGTTCTGAGTTTCCAGGCTAGCTGGCCATATCCAACATCAATGGAATAAACTTTGCTTGCACCGTTTTGGAGCATACAGTCAGTAAATCCTCCTGTTGAAGCGCCAATATCAGCGCAAATTGCACCCTCCAAGTTTATGGGAAACTCATTCATTGCTTTTTCAAGCTTTAATCCACCGCGGCTGACATATTTTAAGGGATTACTGCGAACCTCAATTATGTCCTCAGGTTTTATAGTCATTCCGCATTTATCGGCTTTTTGGTTATTAACATAAACAACACCGGCCATTATAAGAGTTTTTGCTTTTTCCCTTGAATCACAAAAACCTTTTTCAAAAACTGCCGAATCGAGCCTTACTTTTTCGCTCAAGTTAATGTTCCTCTCTGATGATTTTAATTATTGAATCGGTATCAAGATTAAACGCCTTACGCTGATTTTCAACGCTGGCTTGCTTTACAAAGCCATTTACACAATATGACTTGAACTTACCTTTATAGCCTACTTTAAGCAATTCTGCGGCTGTTTTCTGAGCAATAGAGCCTTCTTGGATTCCCTCTTCAAAGAAGTAAATGGCTTTCTTCTCTTTTAAAGCCTCAATAAAACCTTTAGGTAAAGGATAG
>CASFLA010000037.1 GCA_949295415.1 uncultured Oscillospiraceae bacterium | reverse complement strand
CCTCCTAGTTCGAATCCCTTCTAAATTTAAACAAAAAAGCAGAGGAACAATCCTCTGCTTTATTTTTGGCGCGCTGGAAGGGATTCGAACCCCTGACCTACTGCTTAGAAGGCAGTTGCTCTATCCAACTGAGCTACCAGCGCAAACTATTGATTTGCATAAAAAACGCCCAAAAACCGAAGACTGTTGTCAACGGCCGGGCATTTTGGAGCGGGTGATGGGAATCGAACCCACGTAACCAGCTTGGAAGGCTGGAATTCTACCATTGAACTACACCCGCATCTTGCGACGCTGTATATCTTAACATATAAAGCGCCGTTAGTCAAGACAAAATTATAAATTTTCGTAAGAAATTTTGGGTTCAGTATCAAGCGAAACTAAGAACTTTGTGAAGGTTTTTAGAGGATTATCAATCATAATTGAAATGATTTTATCCTCAACATTTTTTCTGACAAGCTTTCTTATTTCTCTTGCTCCGCTTGCACCATCACACTTTTTAGCAAAATATTTGCAAACGTCTTCAGAATACTCAAAGTCAATCCCTTTTTCACTAAGCATCGGCTTTAAGTTATCAAGTGTTAATGCCGCAATTTTACTGAGCGAATCCTCACTTAGAGGACTGAATGCAATTATATCATCAACTCTGCCCAAAAATTCAGGTCTTAAGAAGCTTTTAAGGGCTTTCATCGCCTTTTCCTTTGAAGCCTCAGCTTCGGTTCTTGAGAAGCCTAAGAAGGTTCCGTTATTATCACTACCTGCATTGGAGGTCATTACAATAACAGTATTTTCAAAATTGACCGTTCTTCCGCCGGAATCGGTAATTCTGCCGTCATCGAGTATCTGCAACAGAATGTGCATAATATCGGGATGAGCCTTCTCGATTTCATCAAAAAGAATCACAGAATAAGGCTTTCTTCTGACCTTTTCGGTTAACTGACCTGCCTCATCATAGCCAACATATCCCGGAGGCGCACCAATCAGCTTTGAAACCGCGTGCTTTTCCATATATTCGGACATATCAAGGCGGATAAGTGAATCAGGTGTATTGAAAAGTTCGGAGGCTAAAACCTTAACAAGCTCGGTTTTTCCGACACCGGTAGGTCCAACAAAGATAAACGACGCAGGCTTTCTATGCCCCGAAATCTGAACGCTAGAGCGGCGAACTCCTAAAACTACAGCCTCTACCGCTTCATCCTGCCCTATTATTTTCTTTTTTATATTTTCCTCTAGTTTTGAGAGTCTTTCAAGGTCGTTTTGCTTAACCTTAACTGCAGGAATACCGGTCCAAAGTTCAATAACTCTTGCCAAATCATCATTGGTAACAAAGTTATCCTTAACCTTTTCTTCGGCCGATTTTACAAGTTCATTATTCTTATTAAGTTCAAACTTTAAATTGGCAATTTTTTCATAATCAAGGTTTTCAACCTCTGCCTCAAGCTCTGATAATTCGCCCTCAATATCACAAACCTTGCGCTTAGCCAAGAACAATTCGTCAACCGCCTTATTTCTAAGACAAGCGCAGGCGCAAGCCTCATCAAGCAGGTCAATCGCTTTATCAGGCAAAAAGCGGTCACTGATATAGCGCTCCGAAAGTCTAACCGCGCTCAAAACAATATCATCGGTAACTTTAACGCCATGGAAATTCTCATAATACGGACGAATGCCCATAAGCATTTTAACCGAATCATCAATTGAAGGCTCCTCAACCGTTACAGGTTGGAAACGTCGCTCTAAAGCGGCATCCTTTTCGATATATTTCCTATATTCCTTAAATGTTGTTGCGCCGATTACCTGAATCGCTCCGCGAGATAACGCAGGCTTCAAAATATTACCCGCACTCATCGAACCTTCCGAATCGCCTGCACCTACAAGGTTATGAACCTCATCAATAAAGAGGATGATATTTCCGTCAGCAGTAACCTCATCAATAAGGCTTTTTATTCTGCTTTCAAACTGGCCTCTGAATTGAGTTCCTGCAACCAGAGCAGTCATATCAAGCAGCAGGACAGATTTATCAAGCAGCTTTGCCGGAGCATTTTTCTCGGCAATTTTAATTGCCAACCCTTCAGCAATAGCGGTTTTTCCAACACCCGGTTCACCTATAAGGCAAGGATTATTCTTTGTTCTTCTCGAAAGAATCTGAATAACCCTGTAAAGCTCGGGCTCTCTGCCGATAATAACATCAAGCTCGCCATTTTTTGCTTTCTGGGTCAAATCGGTGCAGAACTGGTCAATAAACTTGCGCTTTTTCTTTTTATTTTTGCCCTTTTCTTTAGCATCGGCAGTTTCATCTTTGGATTTTTCCTTAGCATCGCCTGCTTTTTGCATATTGCCGAAAATTCCGTTTAAAAACGGAAAGGTTGCAGCGCCACCGAGAGAAAAAGCGTCATCATCATCAAGGTCGCCCTCCTGCTCCATAAGGCCCATAAACTGCTCGCTCATCTCTTCAATTTCTTCATCTGAGATGTTCATACCCTTAAGCATATCGTCAATAGGTTTTATGCCTGCCTCTTTAGCGCACATTAAGCAAAGCCCCTGTGGCTCTCCTGTGCTATTACCGTCCTTATTCATTCCCTGAATAAAAACAACGGCAGGTCTTTTCTTGCATTTGTAACAAAGTTTCATATTTAGCTCCGTTTAATAATTTATAAAAGTGAGGAAATTTTTGAGAAAATGAATGAACCGTTAACCGTTTCGGTAGTTATACCCAATATTCCGTCACTAAAAAATTTTAACAAGGTTGATAGCGCAAGGCATATAAGAATTGCAACTAAAACGCCCTCGAAAAGTCCAACAACTCCGCCAAGCAATTTGTTTGCAGACTTTAAAATCGGCAATTTTGCAACAAGATTTAAAGCCGATGCAATCAGCTTTACAACGATACTGATAAGCACAACTAAAATTATAAAGCAGATTATCCATACAAGCTTTGTAACTATAGGTGCCGCAATATCATCAACAATAGTATCGGCAGTATTGCTTAAAACTTCATCAAAATTATTTGATAAATCGATGTTCATATTCTCGTTAACATCAATTCCAAAGGTCTTGGCAATAGCTAAAAGTTGATCAGGAACTTTAAAATCAAAATCACTGCCCAAAACGCCATCAGGAATCTGAGCAGATACTGTTTGCTCAATCTTATCATGAATAGGATTTCTCAAAATATTAGAGAAAATGAAGTTAGAGATCGGAGTTGAAAGATAAAAAGAAATGGCAACTGAAATAACAACACCAAGTAAGCTTACAAAGCTTTTGACGAAGCCGCGTTTGATGCCGAACAAAATGAAACCGACAACAACAACGAGCAATAAAACATCTAAAATCAATGACATAAAAACACCTCATTTATTCTAAATTAAGTTTATAAATCCTTGTGTTATCAATGGCTAAAACAAAATCTTTCGATACTGCGGCAACAAAAAGCGGTTTTGTATCAGCAGTAATTCTGCCGATTTCATTACCATCAACATCAAACAAAATAATGGTTTTGTCAGAATGAACTGCAATATAGCGGTCAGAAAGGCTTATCGATGAAACAATATAATCTGCCTTAATATTAGCAGTAATCTCTCCCTTTTTAGATATAACTGTTATTGTGTTATCCTTTTCGTTATTCTGCCTACCATGGCAAACGGCAGAATAGCCGTTAGAAGCCGAAGTAAAATAGCGAACGGAAGAAGCAGCAATCTCGGTCATACTGTTCGAGGAAATACCTAGCAGCATTGCCTTATCGGTTCCGTTAGCTAAAACAAAGTTACTGTTCAGGACAGAAACTGAGGAGATGAGTCCGTCATAATCATATTTAACTTTGGGAGAAGCGCTATTAAAATCAAGAACATAAACCGAGGAGGAATAGATTCCGCCTTTTGCATTAACCAAAGCAACTGCAATAGCTTTACCGTTATTGGAAACGGCAACATCGGTAATATAGCTTGTTGCAGAATTCCAGGTATAAACAAGCTTATTGTTCTTGTTATAAACATAGACCGAGTTCATATACATATCAGAATCGGTCACAACGGCATAGGAGCCGCTACGGCTTATGGCTGCTGAAATAATATTATGTTCAAAAGTGGTTTGATACAACTTCGAAGAGTAATTGAAGATTGAAATAGAGTATCTTGAGCGGTCATAAATAAGGAACCTTGCCTCAGATGCCTCAAGCACGGGGTCTGACATACCGTGAGAAACGGCCTGCATCAATTTTCCGTTATTTGAATATACCTCAAAGAAGGAATCATTAAGAGTTAAAACCGCATCACCATATTTTAAAAACTGCTCACTGTTCTGAGAATAAACAGTTGCAGGAAGCTCACCCTTTCCTAAGGTTGAAACCTTATTATGAATCGACTCTACTAAACCGGTTGGGGTTAAAAAATGGATAAGTATAACACTTAATATAATAAGCGCGATAACAGCAAAAGATATAACACGATTTTTTATTTTCAATTTTCTCGAGCCGCGAACAACAGAAAAGCTTTCATTATAATCATCGTTATAATTTCTTTTAGGTTGTTTAGGCTTTGGGCCAGACTTTTTAGGCTGCTTATTTTTAACAATCGTCTTTTCCTGCATTGGGTTGGGCTGTTTTTGCGGTTTTTGAACGGGCTCTTTAGAAATAACAGGCTTGGCAGTCTTCTTTATTTTTCTTTTAATGCGCTTAATAGCCATATTATTCCTCCTTCAATCCGTAATCAACCTTATACAGGCAAAGGCCATGAGCCTTAGCGGTTGCGCCCGCCCTATTTCTATCCTTTGACTCAATTATCGCAGGTAAATCATCAACCGATATTTTATTAAAGCCAACAGAAATCAGCGTTCCAACGATAATTCTTACCATATTATAAAGAAAACCGTCAGCAGTAATTGAAAAGGTTAAAAGGTCTCCTTCGCGTTTGACCGAAGCATCTGTAACGGTTCTTATTGTTGTGCTGACAGATGAACCTACAGAGCAAAAGCCTGCAAAATCATAGGTTCCGATAAACATTTTAGCCGCTTTATCGAGCAGGTTTTCATCTAGTTTTTTAGCGATTAAAAGTTCATATTTATGGCTGAAAGGATTTTTTATGCTTGAATTTCTGATTTTATAAATATAGGTTTTTGCTTTGCAAGAATACCTTGCATGAAAATCATCAGAAACGGTTTTGCAGTTAATAGCCGAAATATCCTCGGGCAACCTTGAATTAAGAGCTGCAACAATTCTTTCATCCGATATTTTTTGTTGAGTATCAAAATGCAAGCAATACATATTCGCATGAACACCTGCATCGGTTCTGCTGCAACCGGTAATCCCGTTTAAATCTGAAATAACTGTGCGAAGAACGGACTCAACAACACTCTGAACAGATTTAACATTTTTTTGAACCTGCCAACCTGAGTAATCGGTTCCGTCATATTGAATTGTCAGCAGTTTGCGAGCCATTTTTACACTTCCTTTGCGCTAAAATATAATCGATACTGTGGCAATAATTATGAAAATTACCAAAGCAATTAAATCGTTAGCTGAATATTTCATAATTCTGTATTTGGTTCTGCCTGCTGAACCGCTATAACAACGACATTCCATTGCATCTGAGAGCTCATAAGCACGACGAACCGAGGAAATAAGAAGCGGAACAAGAATAGGAATTAAAGCTTTAATCCGTTTTATAATATTACCGCTTTCAAGGTCTGCTCCCCTTGCCTTTTGGGCGTTCATAATCTTATTGGTTTCTTCAATTAGGGTTGGAATAAATCTTAAAGCGATAGTCATAGTCATCGCCATAATATGAACCGCATTTTTAAGACCGATAAATGATAACGGCTTTAAAAGGCTTTCAATTGCGCCGGTCAGTGAAGTTGGCGAGGTTGTATAGCTTAATAATGCGCTTGCAAGAATTAAAAGAATGATTCTTGCAGTCATAAAGAAGGCTTTTAATAATCCTCCGGCGGTAATAGTTATTATCCAAAAATCAACCAAAACTGCACCGTCAGCCGTATAAAATGTATTTAAAACAACTGTCAGAATAATTATCGGCAAAATAGTTTTGATGTTTTTAAAATACATAGAAACAGGTATTTTAGAAATCAGCATCAAAACAAGAACAAATAGCGCGAAAATGCCCATGCTCAAAAAGCTTTTGACGAAAAACAATAAGAAAATCATAAAAGCTATCAGCAAAACGAGTTTGGTTCTCGGGTCAAGTCTATGAATTGCTGAGTTTGTATCAATAAATTGACCGAAGGTGATATCTTTAATCATAGCTTCACCCTCCCCGAAATTCTTAAAATTTCAGCCTTTAAATCGCTTACTGTATAAAGATCGGTTCTGATATCGAAGCCCTTTCCTTTAAGACCTAAAGCAATTTTAGTCGTTTCCGGAATATCAAGGCCAATTTCAGTTAATCTTTGGGCATTTTTGAAGACTTCGCTGACAGTTCCAAACATTTCAACGCTGCCGCTGTTCATAACAAGCAGCTTGTCAGCGGTTTTTGCCATATCCTCCATACTATGAGAAACAATAATAACTGCGGCGCCTGTTTCATCACGATAGTTTTTAACTCTCTCTAAAATCATATCACGGCCTAACGGGTCAAGGCCTGCGGTTGGTTCATCAAGAATTAAAACCTCGGGCTTCATTGCAAGAATTCCTGCAATTGCAACCCTGCGCTTTTCGCCACCCGATAAATCAAGCGGAGATTTTTCTAAAAATGACTCATTTAAACCAACAAGGTTAAGGGCATACTTTACCCTTTGATCTATTTCATCTTGAGCAAGACCCATATTAGAGGGTCCGAAAGCAATATCCTTCTCAACAGTTTCCTCAAAAAGCTGATATTCAGGATACTGAAAAACAAGGCCAACTTTAAAACGAACATCGGTAATTTTAGAAAAATCGGTCCAGATGTTTTTGCCCTCAAGTAAAACCTCGCCGCCCTCAGGCTTAATGAGGCCGTTTAGCATACCGACAATGGTAGATTTACCGGAACCCGTATGACCGATAATTCCAACAATTTCTCCACTGTTTATGTCAAAAGAAACATTATTCACGGCATGGGTAACAAACGGAGTTCCATGACCGTAGGTATAAGTCAAATCTGTAACTTTAAGAAGAGACAATCAGTTTTCCTCCCGTAAGACATCGGTCAAAGCCTCTACGCACTCTGAAGCGGTCAGAATGCCTGCTCCAAGGTCTATGCCTGCCTTTTGCAGTTCAAAACTAAGCTCCGTGGCCTCGGGAACATCAAGACCTGCATTTCGAAGCATTTCAACATTTGAAAACACCTCTTTAGGTGCTCCGTCTAAAATAATTTCGCCCTCATTCATAACAATAACCCTATCGGCTAAGGCTGCCTCATTCATATAATGGGTTATCAGAATAACGCTGATGCCTTTTTCTCGGCAAAGATGCTCGATAACATTCATAACCTCTTTGCGACCCTTAGGGTCAAGCATAGCGGTAGGCTCATCAAAAACAATACATTTGGGCTGCATAGCGATTACACCCGCAATGGCAACGCGTTGCTTTTGACCGCCCGAAAGATTATGCGGAGTGCTCTTTTTAAACTCGCTCATCCCAACAGCTGATAAAGCATCATCAACTCTTTGCACCATTTCATCGTGAGGAATGCCGATGTTTTCAAGACCGAAAGCAACATCCTCATCAACAACGGTTGCCACAAGCTGATTATCGGGATTTTGAAAAACCATACCCACCGTTCTTTTTATTTCGGTTTCAAAGGTCTCATCGGTAGTTTCCATACCGAGAACATTAACAGTTCCCTTGGTTGGCTTCAAAAGACCGTTAAGCAGCTTTGCCAAAGTTGACTTGCCCGAACCGTTATGACCTAAAACTGCAGTAAAGGAGCCTTTTTGAAAATCCACCGAAAAATCCTTTAGAACGGTCAAAGTATTGTCATCATTTATATATTCAAACTGAATATTTTTTACTGAAATAATATTTTCCATTTTATATCGTCCACTTAGTTGTGCAACCGCAGGGTAACACAAAATCTCTCGCGGTGATTTTAAGACCGATTTCATCGGTGGTAACCTCACCGAGACCTTTAATAATGGTTTTTTGCACCATATAATTTACAATCGAGGGAGAAATTCCGCCCGAATAGGAATTGAGCAGAAAAAATACGGGATCATCACTTAAAATTTCTGAAGTAAGAGTAAGTAACTCATCTAGCTGCTGCTCAATTTTCCAAACCTCGCCGTTAGGGCCTCTGCCATATGACGGCGGATCCATAACAATTCCGTCATATTTATTGCCTCGTCTTATTTCCCTGGAAATAAACTTTAAGCAATCATCCTGAAGCCAACGGACAGGCCTATCACTAACACTGCTTAAAGCCGCGTTTTCTTTAGCCCATAAAATCATACCCTTTGAGGCGTCAACATGGGTAACCGATGCGCCTGCTTTAAGGCAAGCAACCGTAGCGCCGCCGGTATATGCAAAGAGATTTAGAACTTTAACAGGTCTGTTTGCCTTTAAAATCGCTTCTCGCATTAAATCCCAGTTAACTGCTTGCTCAGGGAAAAGCCCCGTATGCTTAAAATCCATAGGCTTTAAATGGAAAGTTAAATCTTTATAATCAACATTCCACTGCTTTGGCATCTGCTTTAAGGTTTCCCAATGACCGCCTCCGTTCTGGGAGCGATGATAACGGGCGTGAGCCGTTTTCCATCTTGGGTCGGTTCTCTTTGCATGCCACATAACCTGCGGGTCGGGTCTTATTAAAATTATATCCTTCCAACGCTCCAAACGCTCACCGTCAGTAGCGTCAATCAGTTCAAAATCATCAAAACCGATTACTTCTCTCATAAAATATCCTTTACAGTTTCATTTGCTCCGCGCAGTCACAGTTACCATGCGGAATACCGAGATGTTCATAAGCCGCGGCAGTAGCACATCTTCCGCGATTAGTTCTTGACAAGAATCCAATCTGCATTAAATAAGGCTCATAAACATCCTCAACAGTTACACTGTCCTCTCCGACTGCTGCCGCAATAGTATCAAGACCAACGGGGCCTCCGTTATAGGTTTTAATAATTGTAGTAAGCATCTTGCGGTCAAAATCATCAAGACCTAATTCATCAATCTCAAAGCGGGACAAAGCTAGTCTTGCAATATTCTCGGTAATAACTCCGTTATATTCAACCTGAGCAATATCGCGGACTCGTTTAAGAAGTCTGTTTGCAATTCTGGGAGTTCCTCTTGAGCGAGAAGCAATCTCCAATGCACCGTCAGGCTCTATACCAATATTAAGTATTCCCGCAGAACGCGTTACTATCTGAGCTAACTGTTCGGGAGTATAAAGCTCAAGACGAAGCAAAACACCAAAGCGGTCGCGCAAAGGCGCAGTTAACTGACCCGAACGTGTGGTTGCACCAACCAATGTAAATTTAGGCAAATCAAGTCTTATCGAACGCGCAGAAGGGCCTTTGCCGATTATAATGTCTAAAGCAAAATCCTCCATAGCGGGATATAGAACCTCTTCAACGCTTCTTGATAAACGATGAATTTCATCAATAAACAGAACATCGCCTTCATTAAGGTTGGTAAGTAAAGCCGCAAGATCGCCCTGCTTTTCAATCGCAGGACCTGAGGTCACTCTTAAATTAACACCCATCTCATTTGCGATAATGCCTGCCAGTGTGGTTTTACCAAGTCCCGGAGGGCCATATAAAAGACAATGGTCAAGCGACTCGCCGCGAAGCTTAGCGGCCTTAATATAGATTTCAAGATTTTCCTTAGCCTTATTCTGACCGATATATTCGGTCAACATCTTAGGTCTTAAAGAAATTTCGGTATCAATATCAGAAGAAGTATATTCAGGGGTTACAATTCTGTTTTCAAAATCAAACTCTTGCATTTATTTGACCCCCTTAAATATTAGTTGATAACAAGCTCAACGCTTGCTTGATAATATCACTCGTAGTCTTGCCGGTATCACACTTTCTGACAGTAGCGGTAGCCTCAGATAAGGAATAGCCGAACTGAACAAGCGCGGAAATGGCATCCTTAACAGCCGAGCCATCGGTTGAAACAGAAGAAGCGCCAACGGTATCATTGCCGGTATCAAATATCGCGCTGCCAACTTTATCCTTTAATTCAAGCACAATTCTCTGAGCCGATTTTAAACCAACACCGGGGGCTCTTGTTATCTCCTTAGCCTCACCATTGGCAATATGAGAAATAATCTGCTCAGCCGTAAAGGTTGAAAGAATGGCAATTGCAAGCTTTGGACCAACATTGCTGACAGAAATAAGGTCTTTAAACATCTGAAGTTCTTTTTCATCAGAAAAGCCAAATAAATCAACGCCATCCTGCTTAAAGTGCATATAAGTATAAACAAAAGCCTTATTGCCCTTATCGGCTAAGCAAGCCAAGGTTTTACCGGAAGCTAAAAACCTATAACCAACGCCGCCGCATTCAATAACGCCGCAGATATGGTCTTTAAAAATAACCTCACCGCTTAACGAGTAAATCATTTTATCACCTCAAGTTGTAATTCATTCTGCCGATTATCGAGCCTGCACAGTGAGCGTGACAGATTGCAAGCGCTAACGCATCGGCGGTATCATCAGGCTTAGGAACCCTTTCAAGTCCTAATAAAACCCTCGTCATTTCCATAATCTGTTTTTTCTCTGCTCTGCCGTAGCCAGTAACCGATTGCTTAACCTGCAACGGAGTGTATTCAAAAACGGGAACATTATGGCGCTCAGCCGCAAAAACAATAACACCTCTCGCCTGAGCAACATCAATGGCAGTTGTTGCGTTGGTATTAAAGAACAGTTTTTCTATAGAAAGCGCATCGATTTTATATGTCTTAAATATTTCACTCAAGCCTTCGTATATGAGGTTAAGTCTTTTAACAAAGGGTATACCTGCAGGCGTTGTTACAGCACCATATTTTACAGGAGTAAACTTATTACCCTCGTATTTTACTACACCGTAGCCAACAATGGCATAGCCGGGGTCTATCCCTAAAATATACAAATGCCTCACCTCTAAAAAAACAAAATGCACATAATACCCTACAATATCTAATAGATTATATCACAATCATATTTTAAAGGCAATAGTTTTACTCGGTTTAATCGCCTTTTTTCGAACATTTTTTCTTGCAGAATTTTATGCAGATTTTTAGTTATAAAATTAGCAAAATTCGGCAATTTTTAGCATTTTCTTAACTAAAATCATTAAAATTGTCCAAATCACTGTCAAAAGTTCGGTTTTTTTACAAAAATTGTTGACATTTCTTTAAAAAATATATAATATAACATCAATGCGTTTTTGCATCTGTGTTGAAGTGAGCAGTGTCAAGTTACTTGCCGTAGTTCCGGTTGATTTTTCAATCAAAGAGCTATGAAAAACCCTTTGCGAAGGGCATATAACAGAGATATTGCGGGTATCGCGCAGAGCCTATTTTGGTTTTCGCGGCCTTTAGGTCCGCAAAGGGGGATGCTTAAATGAACAATAATATTATCGAATTAAAAGACATCCGTATGTCGTTTGACTCTGAAGTAGTCCTTGACGGTATCAATCTTACCATTAAGGACGGAGAGTTTGTTACCTTCTTAGGCCCATCGGGTTGCGGTAAAACAACAACTCTTCGTATTATCGCAGGTTTTGAGTCACCCGACTGCGGAGATGTTTTTTTTGAGGGGAAAAAGATAAACGCAGTTCCCGCTCATAAAAGAAACATCAACACCATTTTTCAGCGCTATGCCCTTTTCCCTCATCTGAATGTTTATGAAAATATTGTGTTCGGTCTTAAAGTGAGAAAAGTGCCCAAATCTGAAATACCGAAAATGATTGATGAAACCTTAGCGCTTGTCAACCTCAAAGGTCTTGAAAAGCGCAGAATTGACACGCTTTCAGGCGGTCAGCAGCAGCGTGTTGCAATTGCCCGTGCAATTATCAACAGGCCCAAATTGCTATTGCTTGATGAGCCGTTATCTGCGCTCGATTTAAAGCTCCGCAAGGATATGCAGGTTGAACTCAAAAATTTACAGAAGCAGACCGGTATTACCTTCATTTTCGTAACTCACGATCAGGAAGAAGCCTTATCTATGTCGGATACCGTTGTCGTTATGGACAAGGGTAAAATCCAACAAATCGGCTCGCCTACAGATATTTATAATGAGCCCAAAAACGCTTTCGTTGCCGATTTTATCGGCGAAAGTAATATCCTCGACGGCGTTATGAAGAAGGACTTTGTTGTTGAAATCAACAAGAAGCAGTTTACCTGCCTTGACCGCGGTTTCAAGGAGAATGAAGAGGTTGATGTTGTTATTCGTCCTGAGGATGTTGATATTGTTCCTACTCAGCAAGGTATGCTCGAGGGCGAGGTCACCTCTGTAACCTTCCTTGGCGTTCATTATGAAATTATTGTTGACATCAACAATTTCAAATGGATGATTCAAACCACCGATTGTTATGAGGTTGGCGAAACCGTTGGCCTTTACATCGAGCCCGATGCTATTCACATTATGAAGAAGAGCGAATACTCAGGTATGTTCGGTGACTATAGCTCTTACAGTGAAGAGCTTGATGAAATGAACGAGGAAGCGGCCGCCGCTGCAGAGGAAGAAGAAAATGAATAAGAAATCTGTTAATTTATTTCTTAATGCCCCTTATGTTGTTTGGGCAGTCCTCTTTATTATTGTTCCCTTGATTTTTGTTGCTTATTATGCCTTTACAACTGCAGACGGAGTATTTACTTTTTCTAATATTGCAACCTTTTTCACCTCCGATACATATATGACTGTTTTCTGGCGCTCAATGCTTTATGCTTTTTGGGCAACTGCAATCAGTCTTATTATCGGTTATCCTTTCGCCTATTGTATGACTAAGCTCGGAGCACCGGGGCAAAGAATGATGATGCTTTTAGTTATGTTGCCTATGCTTATGAATCTTATTGTCAGAACATATTCCTGGCAGCAGATTTTAGAACGAAATGGCCTTATAAACACCCTTTTTTCATCTTTAGGTTTACCGGCCGTTCAGTTTTTGGGCAACGGAGCAGTTATAGTTTTTGGAATGGTTTATAACTATCTTCCCTTTATGATTTTGCCCATTTATTCAGTTATGTCAAAGCTTGATAATTCGCTTATTGAGGCCTCTAATGACCTTGGTTGCAATGTTTTCGGAACAATGCGCAGAATTATTTTCCCGATGAGCCTGCCCGGCATTTTATCAGGTATTACCATGGTTTTTGTTCCCTGCGTAAGCACCTTCTATATTTCTCGCCAGTTCAGTGACGGAAATATCAAAATGATTGGTGATATAATCGAAGATAAATTCTACCGTTCAAGCGTTCCCGATTACAACATTGGTGCTACAATTTCACTTGTTTTAATGGTTATCATTTTAATAAGCCTTGCTATCGCCAACAAGTTCTCTGATGACGGTGTTGAAAGCGGAGGTGTTATCATATGAAAACCTTGCGCCATGTCTTTTTAGGTGCAGTTTTACTGCTTTTATATGCTCCGATTTTTGTTATGATAGTTTTTTCATTCAACTCGGCAAACAGCACCTCCATTTTTGAGGGCTTTTCACTAAGGTGGTATGAAAACCTATTTTTATACGGCGGAGATTTATTTGATGCATTGAGAAACACTTTGACTCTTGCCCTGCTTTCCTCGGTTGTTTCAACCGTTTTAGGAACAGTTACTGCCGTTGGTATTTTCAAGATGCGTTCAAAATATCTTAAAAGCACCGTTATGTCGGTAACAAACATTCCTATGATGAACCCTGAGGTTGTTACCGGTATTTCTATGATGCTTATGTTTGTTTTTATCGGCAGAATACTTAACGTGGCAAACTCGGTTAATTTTGCAACCATTCTTATTGCGCATATAACCTTCTGTCTGCCCTATGTTATTTTGAATGTTTTGCCAAAATTGAAGCAAACAGATGAGCATCTGACCGAAGCCGCTATGGACCTTGGCTGCTCGCCTTTTCAAGCCTTTTTTAAGGCAGTTTTACCTTCGATAACTCCCGGAATAATCGTCGGCTTTATTATGTCGTTTACTCTATCGCTTGACGATTTTGTTATCAGTTATTTTACTAACGGAACATATCAGACCCTACCGCTTCTTATCTACTCGATGACGAGAAAGCCTATGAAGCCTGATGTTTATGCGCTTGAAAGCATTATGTTCATAATCATTCTTGTTCTTATGATACTCCTTAACATTATTCAAAGTGATGATAATAAAGCGAAAGGGGTGCGTAAATAAAAATGAAAAAGACAATTTGTGCTATAATTGCCGCCGCGCTCATAATTTCGCTTTTCTGTATGACAGGGTTCGGTTCCTCTAACACTGAGGTCTCAGAGCTAAGAGGCCAATATTCAAAAGAGTTTGCAGGAACAACTCTAAATATTTTCAATTGGGGCGAATATATCTCAGACGGTGCCGAAGGCTCACTGGATGTTATCGGCGCGTTTGAAAAGCTAACGGGTATTAAAGTTAACTACACAACCTATGAAAGCAACGAAGCTATGTATGCAAAGCTAAAAAGCGGCTCGGTTGCCTATGATATCATTATTCCCTCAGATTATATGATTCACCGTATGCAACGCGAAAATATGTTGCTCGAGGTTGATACTTCTAAAATCTCTAATTATGACCTTATTGATAAAAAGTATATGAGCGCATATTATGATGAGCAGAATAAATACTCGGTTCCCTATAATGTTGGTATGGTTGGCCTTATTTACAACACTAAAATGGTTCAAGAAAAGCCTACCGGCTGGGATGTTATGTGGGACGAGCGATACAAAGGTCAAATCCTCAATTTCGACAACTCACGCGATGCTTTTGCGATAGCCCAGTTCTTATTAGGCATTGATGTTAACACAACTAACAAAGCCGATTGGGATGCAGCCGCGGCAAAGCTTATGGAGCAAAACCCATTACTTCAAGGCAGAGTTATGGATGAAGTTTTCAACAAGATGGAGTCAGGAAATGCAGCTATTGCTCCCTATTACGCGGGCGACTATTTAACAATGGCTGATGTTAACCCTGACCTTGATTTTATCTTTCCAAAAGAAGGAACAAACATTTTTGTTGATGCAATGTGTATCCCAAAATCAAGTCAGAATTATGAGGCTGCTTTAATGTTTATAAACTTTATGCTTGAGCCCGAGGTTGCACTGGCAAACGCAGAGTTTATCTGCTATGCAACTCCTAACACCGCCGTTATTGAGCATGAGGATTATTCGTTAAAAGGAAACCCGTTCCTCTACCCTGAAAATGCCGATGAAATCAAGACCGAATATTACTACGACCTTGATGATGAAACAAGAACATATTTTGAAAGCCTTTGGGAAAAGGTTATTGTAAACTAAAAAAAAGCCCTGACCGATTGCCCAAGTGTGCTTAAGGACACTTGGGTAGTTTTATTCGCCTTGCGGCGAGTGATATTGCCACGCAGTGATATTTGAACTTCATTCAAGTGATATTGCCTTCGGCAGTATATGGCGAATAAAATATCACTGAAATCGAACGATTTCAATATCACTTCCCTAAAGGGAAATATCACTCTGTGCGTTTAGCACAGGATATCCCCATATAAAAAACTACCCGAAGAAGAGCTTTGTTTTCTCTTCTTCGGGTAGTTTTGTCTTATGCAGTTGCAAGCAGGAAATTTATGTGCCAAATTTCGCTTTTATTAAAGTAACTGTCCTTAGCAACCCTGCTCATTTGAAGGCGGGTTTTTAATCTTAAAATGCTAAAACACCGATTCCCTCTAATAAGATTTTAAGGCCGATAAGTATCAGAATAACTCCGCCTGCAAGCTCAGCTTTAGATTTGAATTTAGTTCCAAATATATTGCCGATTTTAACCCCTATTGCCGAAATAATAAAAGTTGTAAAAGCAATAATTAAAACCGCAACAAGCATTTTACCGAATGAAATCATAAATCCAAACGAAACACCAACTGCTAAAGAATCAATACTCGTTGCAATAGCCATTAGCAGCATAACCTTAAAGGCTAAAGAATCGCCTAAGGATTCAGATTCCTCGCATGAACAGCTTTCTTTTATCATATTAACACCAATTACGCATAGCAAGATAAAAGCTATCCAATGGTCAAAAGCGTTTATATATTTACTAAAAGAAAATGCAAGCAAATAGCCTAAAAACGGCATAAAGCCCTGAAAAAAGCCAAACCAACCGCCAACTATAGCAGAATGCGCAAGCGTTGCCTTTTTCATAGCAAGACCCTTGCAAACCGCAACAGCAAATGCGTCCATAGAGAGACCAATGCCGAGCAGAACAATTTCAAAACAACTCATAAATCCTCCGAATTAACAGTTTTTGGGTAAAACTGTTTTCATATCGCCTAAAAAGCCATCAACACTGTAGCGGACTGTTTTAAAGCTTCCGTTATCAACTAAAAGTTCAGAAACAGACGCATTTGATGCCCAAGGAACGTTTTTCATTTCAGACAGCTCTTTACCCTCTGCATAGCAGAAAAGCGCTCTTATGACGGTTGCATGAGTAAAAACGGCAACGGTTTTACCGTCATTATCCTTTGCTATTTTTAAAACTGCTTCAACAACTCTTTTTTGCATATCTGCAACGCTTTCGCCTTCATCGGCATAGGACAAACCAATATTATTTTTCCAAACACCGTAGGTTTCTGGAAACTCTTTTTCCAAATCGGAAAATTTGCGATTTTCCCATAGGCCAACAAAGATTTCACGAAGCTTTAGTTCTTTTATAACCTCAATGCCCTTTAATTCGGATAAAGCAAGACTCGTTTCGTAAGCACGCAGAAGGTCGCTCGAATAGATTTTATCAATATTTTGAGTATTTAAATATTCGGCAGTTTTTTGAGCTTGTTTAAAGCCTAAGGGTGATAAGGGTAAATCAGTCCAACCCAAGAAATCACCTGTTAAATTGCCCATACTTTGCCCATGGCGGACAAAAATAAGCCTACAACTCAAAGCTTACATCCCCTAAATTATTTTACAAGAAAAAATTATACAATATTCATTTTATAAAATCAACATAAAAAACCGAAGGCTCGGAGCGGTCCGTTCCCTCGGTTTAATTTTTATAATCCGTATCTCTCTGCTTTATCAGATAAAAGTAATGCGCCGTTATCAATAACAAGGTTAACACCTGTTATTGAAATTGCACTATCGCTTGAAAGATAAAGAACTGCATCTGCAATTTCTTCCGGTGTAGTCCACTTTTTAAGAGGGATTTTATAATATGTATCCTCTTTTGCATCAAGTCTTGATGCGCCTGTATCGGTCCAACCGGGTGAAATTGTGTTAACTCTGATTTTATATTTCGCAAGCTCAATTGCAGCATGCTCCGCAAATTTGCAAAGAGCCGCTTTAACAGGTCCGTAAACAGAAACATTTGCAAAATGAGCAATGGCATTATTTGAAGAAATAACAACTATGCTTCCCTCAATATTTCTGTCTCTCATAATTTTTGCGGCACCCTGAACGCAGAAAAATGAGCCTTTAAAATCAAGGTCGCACATCAAATTAAACATATCCTCATCAGTCTCTAAGAAAGGCGCTGTCTTTGTAATTCCTGCATTGTTAACAAAAACATCCAGGCGGTCAAATGACTTCAGAAATTCTGAGAACATATATTCAACATCAGCAACTTGTGAAAGATTGGCTTTAATAGCCACAGCCTTTCTGCCGATTGATTTTGCATATTCAACAACCTCATCAGCACCTGCACTGCTTGAATTATAGGTTACCGCAACATCAAAGCCCTCATCCAGCATTTTAATTGCAATACCTTTACCAATGCCTGTTCCTCCACCGGTAATTATAGCAGTTTTAACCATAAGCTCAGCCTCCAAAATTACCAATTATAACGGGCAGACATTTCCTGATAGAATTCGTCAAAAAGCTTATCAAAATATGCATCGGTAGCATAAGAGGGTTTGCGGCAATAATCAGATTTGATAATACCTCTCTTCTTAAGAATACGCTTTTCGAAAGAAATAATCTGCTCAACATTCTGACGGATATGATTAAGCATAGGAAGAAGCTTATTATGAGCATCAATAGCGGCCTCGCGATTGCCTGCAACATAGTTGTTATAAATATCAAGATATACATCAAACATTGAGCAACCGGGCATTGCTCCGATAGCGCCTCTATCCATACACTCAATAAGCTGGAAACCTGCATTACCAACGAAAATCTTCATTCTGTTATCAGTAAGGTTCATAAGATTGGTAACATAAGGGCCTGCAGGCTTGCACTCAATCTTATAATAAATCATGTTGGGACATTCTTTCTCAAGCTTTACAAAGGTTTCTGGAGAAATTGCAACGCCGGTCTGTTCAGGGGCATACTGAGCCATAACGGGAATATCAACAGCATTTGCAATAGCCTTCATATGCTCATAAAGATAGCCTGCGCCGGGCTTTAAGAAGAACGGAGGTAAAATCATAAGGCAGTCAGCGCCGGCTTTTTCGAAGTATTTAGCCTGTTTTACTGCAACCTCAGTTGAATGGTCAGTAACAGAAATGATAGACTTACCGTTGTTCTCGCGGCAGGATTTAACGGTAACCTCAACCATTTTCTTTCTCTCGTCATCGCTTAATTTATAATACTCGCCTGCGATACCAAAAAGAGTTGATGCACCGCAACCGTTGTTAGATAAAGTTGCAACAACGTTATAGAGGTCATCATAATCAACCTCGCCGTTAGAATCAAACGGAGCGGCGATTATAGGACAAATTCCTTTAATTTCACTATTCATAATTTTTACCCGCTTTCTTAAAATCAGCCTTTATACTGCATATACTTAAGGTCGCAACCTTCATCGGCCTGAGTAACGTTATCAATAAAATTACGCAAGAAACCACGCTCTATTTCAGGATGATAATTTGTTTTAACGTTCTTAAGACGCTCTGCCAATTCCTCATCAGATAGCTCAACCTCAATTAAGTTTTTATCAACATCCATATGGATAATATCGCCATCGCGAATAGCCGCTAAAGGACCACCAACAGCACTTTCAGGCGCGCAGTGGAGAACCTGCGTTCCAAAGCAACCGCCCGACATTCTGGCATCGGTAATACGAACAAAGTCCTCAATACCCTGCTTTTTAAACTTAGGCGGAAGCGGCATATAGTTGCCGTTCTCAGGCATACCGGGAGCACCAACAGGACCAAATCCACGAAGAACAATAACTGTATCGGGAGTTACATCAGAGTTTTCATCAAGCAGATATTTCTGACATTCCTCAAGGCTCTCGAATACCTTTGCAGGACCTCTATGATTAAGAAGATTCTTACTTGCGGCGCTACGCTTAATAACTGCGCCCTTAGGAGCAAGGTTGCCATAAAGAACTGCGATGCCGCCCTTTTCCTCAAGCGGATTGTCCAAAGGACGAATAATATCAGTATCATAAGGCATTTCTGCATCTTTAAGGTTCTCGCCAACAGTTTTACCGGTAACTGTTAAGCAATCGGTATGTAAGCTACCCTCGAGTTCCTTCATAAGAGCGGCAACACCGCCGGCATCATGGAAGCTAAGACCAACGTTACCTGTTCCATGAGGTTTAACGTTAACAAGAACAGGGGTTTCCTGGCTGATTCTTTCAAAATCCATCAAATCAAGCTTGATACCGGCTCTTGCAGCAATAGCGGTAAGGTGGATAATAAGGTTGGTTGAACCGCCTGTTGCCATAAGAACACGAATTGCATTCTCAATAGATTTTTTATTGATGATATCGAGGCACTTGATATCCTTTTTAACAAGCTCAACAATCTGACGACCTGTTTCCTCACTGATACGCATTTTCTCAGCAGAAACGCCAAGGCAGGATGCAGAATCAGGCAAAGCAATACCTAAGGCTTCAGCAACTGTCTGGCTTGTATTAGCAGTTCCCATAATGGGGCAAGCGCCTGCAGAGCCGTAGAGACAGCCCTCATGCTTGGTCATCTCCTCAAGTGAAATTTCACCGGAGGTATATCTGTTATAAAGATGGAAGCTATCGGTTCCGCAAACAAGGGTCTTACCCTTATATGAGCCCGGTAGCATTGCACCGCCCGGCAAATAAATAGTAGGCTTATTCGCAGAAACTGCAGCCATAAGCTGAGCAGGAACGTTCTTATCGCAACCACCGATTAAAACAACACCATCGAACGGATGGCGCTCGATAAGCTCCTCAGTTGTTATGGACAAAAGGTTACGGTAAACAAGGCTCGAAATATCAAAGAAAACCTCGCAAATAGACATAGTATTAAGCTCGAGCGGGAAACCGCCTGCAGCCCAAACACCACGCTTAACAGCCTCAGAAAGCTGACGGAAATGAACATGACCGGGGTTGGTTTCAGCCCAGGTGTTGAAAATACCGATTATAGGTTTTTCAATATCCTTATCAGTATAACCCATTGACTTAAGCAATGCATTACGGATAAGTCCGGTTCTATCACCGCGCTTTTTCCATTTTTCAGAATAATTATGTTCCATAATAAATCCTACCTTTCGGCAAATTATTTACTCTTTATTTTACAATAGTAAATATAATTTCTCCATAAACAAAATTAACACTTAATATGGACATTTCTGACATTTTATGATAATATATAGCAAACAGTATTTTAAAGGCGGATGATTATGAAGGGTTATTTAGAAAACAGTTTCAACTTTATGTTGCCAAACGAGCTTAATTTATATTATTGCGGCAAACGAGTTAAAACCCTCGACCATTTCTACGGTCCTGAGGTCAGGCAGCATTATTTACTTATGTATTGCGTTGACGGAAGCGCGGTTTGCAAAAAAGACGATGAGGAAATCCGTTTTGGTGCGCATGATTTATACGTTATGTTCCCTAACGAAAAAATTTATTATACTACCCCTAAAGGCTCTTATTGGTCATCTTGGTGGGTTGGCGTTTACGGACCTTTAACCGACAAGCTAATGGAAATGTTAGGCGTTACGAAGAACAATCCGTTTATACATATCAGAGATAGCTATACAATGGAATACCTTATGAAAGAGATTTATGATACCTCATTAAAGGCTGATACCTCCAGCAAAATGAAATGTATTTCTTTACTTTATGAATTGTTCTCTTTTTTAATGAAGGATGCAGGTTCAACCTATAAAAGTGATATTATCAGTGATGTTCAAAATATCATTGAGCATAATCTGAGCGGTCAGATTTCGGTTGCTGATTTAGCTGAAAAGCTTAATATCAACCCAAGTTATTTAACCCGCATTTTCAAGCAAAAGCTTTCTAAAAGCCCTAAAGATTATATTCTGGATCTTAAAATCAAACGTGCAAAAGAACTGTTAAAAACAACCGATGTTTCAATCACCGATATTGCAAGGTCAATCGGCTTTGATGACCCTCTTTATTTTTCACGCTTATTTAAGAAAAGGACAAATCTGACCCCAACTGAATATAGAATTAAAAAACAATCAAAATAATTGACTAAAACCTTATAAAATGATATATTAAAGTTGCGTTGTTAAATGCTGAATATCAGTCGGAAACAGGTGGAAATCCTGTGCGAGCCCGTCGCCGTAAGCGCGTTTTAAAAACCTATATTCTTTCCCGCAAAAGAACGAATGCCATTGAAGCTTATGCTTTGAGAAGGTGATTTTTTATCAGTCGTGCAAAGCCGGAAGACCTTAATAACGCAAGATACAAATATTTTCGCGAGTGCCGAAAAGTATCAGAAAACTTAAGGAGAAAATATATGAAGAGACAAATTATTTTAAAAAACATTTTGTCGCTTATTCTTATGTTTTCGTTAATTGCGGGATTAACGTCAGCATTATCAGCTTGCGGCAAACAAAACGGCAGCTCTGCCAACTCTGATACTTCATCGGTTGTATCGGAAGTAAAACCCACCGAAATCGGCGAAGGAAACACAAAATTCACTCTAATTGTCGCCGATAAGCAAGGAAACGAAACTATATTTGCAGTTTCTACAAACGAAACAAACCTTGCCACCGCTTTGAAAAACCTCGGGCTTATCGAGGGCGAAGATAGCCGGTATGGCCTCTTTATTAAGAAAGTCAACGGAATAGTTGCAGACTATAATATTGATCAAACCTATTGGGCGTTATATGTTGGCGGCGAATATTCAAATGTTGGTGCCGATTCGGTAACAATCAAGAGCGGCGAAACATATAAATTCGCTGTAAGTAAGTAAGATGCAAACTAACAAAAGCAAAAAAATCAGTATTAGAGATATTGCCGTTTTATCCGTTTTCGGAGTTATAATTTATATTTCAAAAGTTGTGCTAGAGTTTTTGCCCAACTTTCACTTGATTACAATGTTTATAATTACGCTAACGGTAGTTTACAGGGCAAAAGCACTGATATCAATATATGTTTTTGTGTTTCTGATAGTTTATATGAACGGGCTCAGCTTATGGACAATTCCCTATTTTTACATCTGGCTCTTCCCTTTCATATTAACCTTGATTTTACCGCGCAATTTACCCGATAAAATATCTGCAATATGTTGGACCGGTATATCTGTTTTACATGGTTTTTTATACGGCACTTTATTTGCGCCGTTTCAAAGCATTGCGTTCGGGCTTAGCTTTGAAGCAACTATAGCCTTTATAATAACGGGATTACCTTGGGATTTACTTCACGGCATATCGAACGGACTTGTATCTCTGCTGATTTTACCGTTAGTTAAGCTGCTCAAAAAAATCACTTAAAGAAAGCGCCACCGTGCTTATATAAACACGGTGGCGCCGTTATTTTAATATATCTTATTTGATGCTGTTTTCGTAAGACTCAATCATCTTCTTAACCATCTGGCCACCGATAGAACCAGCCTGCTTAGAAGTAAGGTCACCGTTGTAACCCTGCTTAAGATTTACACCAACCTCATTAGCAGCTTCCATCTTAAAGCGATTGAGAGCCTCTTTTGCTCCAGGAACTACTGTCATTTCATTTCCCTCCCTTAACATTTATTTTGCGTTTGCAATAATATTGTTAACTAAGGAAACAAATATATTATTGGAAATATAAAGTTGATTTTACAATTTAATGAAAATGAAAAAACGGCTATCAAAAGATAGCCGTTTTTATTTAATCCTTATAAACACCTTTTACGGTTTCGCCCTTATCATCCTTATAGGTTGTTACAGAAAAACCGTTATACTGAAGCGTTCCGTCCTGACCGTCGCCAATACAACTCGGCAGATAGTTTTTCTTTATCGGCTCGCCAATCGCCGAATATAGTTCAGCAACATTTTTGCCGATTAAAACTTGTGCTTTATCGAATTTTTCTTTAAGAAACTCGCCGTTAGTGCTGCTTTCCGGTTCTTTTGTTCCGTCGTCAATAACATTTGCAGTCAAGCTAAGTGTAACACCACCTTTAGTAAAGGAAATAGCGGTGGGAACCGCATTTTCGGGCAGATAAACAGAAAAACCACCATTTTCGGTTAAAATAGCCTCATATACATCATCTAAAGCACTGACATAAACGGAAGAATTATCATCAACAGTTAAAGAAAGCCTGCCACTAAAAAGGTCATAGCCTTCAGTTGCTTTTGCAGCTTTGCTTCTTATAATATCAACTGTGGTTTTAGATGCAGTCGGCAAGGAAACATCAACCTTTTGTGACTCAAAGACGGGCAAATTAGTGATTAGCCAAGGAATATTACGCTCAACCAGTTCAATTAAAACAAAATCGGTTTCTTTAGTTAAATCATAAATTGTATCTCTTGAAAACTGAGCCTCTTTAAAACTGTTTGCAATAAATGGGTAGAAATTATTTCCGAACGAATCGCGATAAACCAAAATACTGCCATCATTTTCCGATTCGGTTTTAATAAGAAAACTATCAGGAGCAATATTCTCGGTAACAAGCGAATAATCTAACGCATCACCGTAAATAATTTGGTCTTCCCCGCCCTTAAAGCCAGGATAAAGCATATTATAAAGGTCACCCGTATAGCCATTTTTAATGGTGCTGAAATTACCTGAATAGTAATTAGTGTTCCTATTAAAAAGCTTATTTACGGCATCTGCCGCCTTAGCTGCGCCTTTTATATTCCAATGGGAATCGGTTTTATAATATAAAACAGGTTCCGATGCAAACTCGCTGAAAATATCAATATAATTAACCCTAAAATCATCAAAATATTTATGCAGACGCTTTGCATTGTAAGAAGTATTATAGGATTTGACGCTCGGCATATTATCGCTATAGAGCGAGTTTTTATTGGGCGCAATCATAAAGGCAAATTCTATACCTTTAGATTCACAATATTCCTTCATCAATCTAATATTATTTGCAGCTGCAAAAATATCGCGTTCCGATAAGGAATTGACACCGGTATAGTCATCAAGAGTTGATTGATAATAAAGCCAACCATTTTTACCCAAAACAACCGAATCAGAGCCAGAAACTCCAAACAGTTTAGCAGATAAAAGGTTATTGTAGCTAATAAGCTCCTGCCTTAAAAAAAAGCGGTCATTAACATAGGTTGCTAAATCGCCAAAATAATTATCGTTGATTTTACCATCGACAAAAAGGCTGGGTTTATCGGTCAAATTCTCGTTAGCACCCGCTTTGGACTCTCCAAAAGCAACAAGACCAACAGACAGAATTAAACTAATGCAAACTATTAGCGCGATAAAAGGAATAAATAAATAATTTTTCTTCATATCACACCTCTAAAACTGCGCATAGATAAACGGGGCGAAGCCGCCTGCCGATAAACCTAAAATACATAAAGCAAAAAGTAAAGCACTGCCTATAAGACCGGCTATTGTAAGAGCCTTACCCTCTTTTTTCATAAGCTTTTTAATTGGCAAGGAGAATATAACTGCTAAAACCAAAATGAGAACCGACCTTGCATTTAAAAGGATTGATAGAGCAACAGTGGTTGCGGCATTCAACCGGAAGCCTGTAAACATAGCAGAAATAAGGCTGAATCCTTCTGCGACACTTGATGCTCTGAACATAACAAAGCCGATTACAACAACCAACAAAGTATAAACTCGCATCAAAACATTAGATAACCTGTTTGAATTAAGCTTTTTAACAGTTCCTTTAAACAGGCTTTCTACTCCTGTCCAGAGTCCATGCCAGAAGCCCCATAGCATAAATGTCCAGCTAGCACCATGCCAGAAGCCGCAAAGAGTAAAGACAATAAGCTTATTTAATACTGTTCTTAAAGTGCCTTTTCTGTTGCCGCCGAGAGGTATATAAAGATAATCTCTAAACCAAGAAGAAAGGCTTATATGCCATCTTCTCCAGAAGTTGCCTATAGAATCGGAAACATACGGATAATCAAAGTTTTCCAATGTTTTAAAGCCATAAATATTTCCGAGGCCAATAGCCATATCACTATAGCCCGAAAAATCAAAATAAATTTGCAAGGAATAACTAATTGCCGCAACCCAAGCAAGTCTAAAATCAAGTTCGCCGCTCATATTAAAAGCAGTATCAACAATTTTTGCAAGCGAGGAGCAAACTATAACCTTTTTAGAAAGGCCGATAATAAATCTGCGAATGCCCAAAGTCACGCTTTCCAAATCATAGGAACGAATATCCAACTGAGATGAAAACTGGCTATATCTTGCAATAGGACCTGCCGTAACCTGTGGAAAAAAGGAAATATAAAGAAGAACATCTAAAGGTTTTATATCGGTGTTATTGGGGTCTTTATAAATATCTATAAGCAAACTGATACTCTTAAACACCAAGAAAGAAATACCAAGCAGCGCGGCAATACCTAAATTTACTGCCTCAAAACCCAAAATATCAGAAACGAAAAAGTTTAAATATTTAAAGAAAAACAAGACTGAAAGGTTAATTACTATTCCTAAAATAAGAATAGCTTTGCTTGGTTTATTTTTCTTTAAAAGAATAGTTAAAAGGTTGTTAATAATGACTAAAGCGATTAAAATCAGAAGCCCTGAAAAACTGCCAAAAGAATAAAAAACAATACTCGCAATAAGTAAAATAATATTTTTTGCCTTAATGCTCGGAATTAAAAAGTAAAGCGCCGATACTATGGGCAAAAAGACACTTATAAAAAATATACTGTCAAAACTCATAATCGGCACCTCACTTTCTTAATTACTGGGTTTTATCCCATCTATAGTTCCACCATT